>JAFXMJ010000422.1 GCA_017530465.1 Bacteroidales bacterium | reverse complement strand
TTGATAACCACATCGGCGAGCGAAAGCACCGTTTTGAGAATTGTAGAAAGATCCATAATATTAGAGTTTAAATTTTTGTATCTTATTTCGCGTCCAAGTTATCCCAAAAAAATCGGATTTGCAAATTTTTTTTGGAGTTTTTTTTGCTAACAGCCGCAAGTTGTTCATTATCCGTTAATCATCGCCAGAAACGCACACACCGCCACGCCCGCCGTCTCTGTCCTAAGCCGCGTATTGCCGAGCGAAGTAGGACGGAAACCGTTGCCAAGAGCCAACGCAATCTCCTCGTCGCTAAAATCGCCTTCGGGTCCAATTAACGTGCAAGAATCTTGCGCGGCGGCAACGTTTTCGGCAAAAAACTTCTTCTCCTGCGGCTCACAGTGCGCAATCATTTTGCAAGGTGCCGCGCATGATTTTACGAAATCATCATACGGCGTCAATTCGTGGACAACAGGCATGATGACGTTGCCACTCTGCTTAACCGCCGATACTGCAATTTTGATAATGCGGTCTATTTTCAAAACCTTCCGCTCGCTGTGAGCGCAGAGCAGGGGCGTAATTTCGTCGATGCCAAACTCTACCGCCTTCTCCACAAACCACTCAAAACGGTCGATGTTTTTGGTAGGCGCAATGGCTACGTGGTTGCGGTATTTGCGGATGTACACGTCTGTATCGATGGCAGAGATGGTGGCGGCACAGTTTTTACGGTCGCAGAGCGTCAACTCCGCCTCGTAAAAATGCCCGCAGCCATCAATTATCGAAATCATCTCGCCAGGACGAAGGCGCAACACCTTGCAGCAGTGTGCGCTCTCGTCCTCGTCAAGATATATTTGCTGTCCAACGGCGGCATTGCGCGCCTCCGGAGCGTAAAAAATATGGGCGTTCTCTTTCATTATTCGTCTATATAATCTTGTTCCTCATCATCTTGTTGCTGAGGCTGACTGTGGCTGTCGTCTTCGGGGGTGGTGTCGTCTTCCAATTTGAAATCGCTCTCCTCCTCGGCGGGGGCGTTAGACTTATTGTCGTCTGACGGATTGTTGCCGCCATCAGAGCCGCTTCTGCGGTCGCTATTGGAATCGTTGCCGCCGCCATTAGAGCCGTCGTCGTCCACGTCTGTATTCACATTCTTCAGGTCGTCCACGTCGTCCACAACTATCGAGCCGCCATTGAACGAACGCACAAACTTGTTCTTGTTTTCGTCGGCACCGAGTACAAACTGATACTCGTTTTTATCGACCTTCGTAACGCGGTCTTTATCCTTGGTGTTCACAATCTTGTTGTTGAAGTCTTCCTCGTTGGACGACAGGCAGTACATGAAGCCAGCCTTGTAATTAAAGTAGTACCATACCTGCGACGTGGGCTGCAGGAATACGCTTATCTGGTCGCCTTTCTTCTCGTTGCGGATGATTTCCACGTAGCCCTTCATGTATTTGCCCACTACTGTGCCGCCCACAAAACCTACGCCTATCTCGCCCGAGGAGCGGTACGACTTTGAGGTGGTGTCGTAATACATCTGCACGTCGCTCAGCACAATGGTCTTATTGAGACCGTTGGGTGTCTTGCCGAGGTCGCCGGACAGTTCGTAGTTTTTGAGCAACGCCTTCACGGTATCGGTACCAAGCACGTATTCCATGCGGCGGCGTACCTTGTAGTCGTTGAAGAATACTGGCGAAAGGGTTACTTCATCGTTTAATTCCTCGGTCATAGTCTTGATTACGTCGGCACGTATCGGGAAGTTTATGGTCATCATCATTGCGCCCGATATTTGCCGCTTGCCCCTGTTGTGGTAAAACTCGCCCGACGTTACCAGTTGCACGGGGTTCATATCGGTGTTGGTGTTAATAGTACCTTCGCCATATATGTTGCAGAGGTTGTTCTGGAACACGATGTAATTGGCTGCATAACTGCTGTCTCTCAGGCGGCGCGGTGTGGCTTCGCGGAACTCCTTGGTAGCAGGGTCGTAAGTCAAGCCACGGTTTACAGCAATAACCTCCTTGTCAGACACATTGTGCTTGTGTCCCATGAAGATAGAGTACAACTCCTGTTTCTTATCGTCGTAGAAGAATCCCGTGTAGAGGCGACGACGTTTTTGGTCTGCCACCTTCTCCGAAATCGGGAACATGATGGAGTCAGGATTGATATTACCCTCGAAGACAAACGGCTTGATGGTAGTGTCGCAGTTCTGCTGGATGATGGCGTATCCATTAAACTTGATACCCGGCGTAGCACCGTTGAAGGAGTATTTGCCGTCAAACTTAAACTGCGGGCTTATGAAGAAGTTTTGCTCCTCTGGCACGTTACCGATACCAAACGACCCGCGAACTTTGGGCGCGGATGCCGCCGTGTCGAGTTTCATGCGGCGGATTTCCATAGAGTCGAGGTCGAGGTACGCCCTTTCTTTTTTGTAGTTTTGGTATTCGTATTGTCCGCCGATTGCCTTGAAGTAACGCTTGTCCCTAAGTTTGACGGTGGTCTTGATGACACGGTGGATGAGGGTGTCGAGGTTTGCAGTGATTACAGCGTCTTCAAACTTGTCGATGTCGCCGCCACGGTTGATTCTGATTAGGCCGGAGGGCTTTATTTTGGAGTCAACAACCTTGATGACGCCAGGCTCGTGGACGTTGATGATGTCTTCCCTGTTGGAGAACGTGGTGTAGAGCGCGTCAAAACGCAGGGAGTCTTTGTTGCTTATCATCGTTGCACCAGCGAGCAACGCCCTGTAATCAGACTTCACACGCTTCATCTTGCGGTATTCGTGTACGGAACGGGTGATGCGGGTTTCGTCGTAATTGGAGAGTTTGTCGCCAAAACGGTACGACTTCTCAGCCACTGTCCACTCAAAAAATTCGACCCTCTGCTTGTACTTGTGATGCGGGAAATGCACACGCGCCGAATCGCCCGTTACCACAAACTGCGCTCGCTCCACATTGAGGTCGCACTTTACGTCGTAACGGTCTGTGTAGAAGTAACCCGTTGAATCTCCGGGAGTTGAGTAGTCAAAATTGCAAAAAACAGTGCTGTCGGAATCAAAGGACGAATTTTTGAATAGCATCTTGTCGGAGAAGAACGCCGCATCGGAGTACAGCAATTCGCCCTGCGCCTTCATGCTCTTGGGCGAGTAGTCGATGTTGCCGTTGAAGGCGAGTTTGTTGTCGAAAACAGTGAGGGAAGTATCGGTGGTAAAGATAGCAAAATTGTCCTGGTGCGGATACCATAGTATATCGCAGGAGTCAGACTTTACACGCGGATATTCCGCCTCAACGTCCTTTGTATTAGCAATTTGCGAAATGGTAACGGGTTTTATATCCAACGAATGGCACGTGCCGACAACGGAGTCGGGGTAGAAGATAAAATTTTCACTCTCGGCAGTAGCGGTGAGGTATTCTATTTTGCCGTTGCCACCGAGACCTTTGCCGTTGAGCGCAATGCCCTGATAAAACCGTCCTTTGCCACCGAACAACCGCCGGCCTTCCTCTGGCGTTGGGAGGTCGAATCCAAGCGAGAGATCCTGCTGCACGGTAAGGGTTACGTCCATGTCGTCAAAGATGTTTGACACGA
>JAFXMJ010000421.1 GCA_017530465.1 Bacteroidales bacterium | reverse complement strand
TGACTACATCTGGGTGCTGCTCCGTGATGAACTTGCGGACGTAAATCTCCTCCGTGGTGTATGCCGTGAGCGAATAAGTGCCGGGCAGGTCGGTAATTTCAAATTTGTAGCCGCCGTGCTCAAAATGCGCCGTCCTCGCGTCCACTGTTACTCCGGCGTAGTTGCCGACGTGTTCCTTGCTGCCGGATGCGTAATTGTAGAATGTGGTCTTGCCGCAGTTTGGATTGCCAACGAGGGCTACGTTGATGGTCTTGCCGTGGTCGTGGATTTGGTTTTCAACGAGTTGCTCGAAGGTAAGGTCTTTGTTTTCGGGAAGTTCTGAATCTTTGGCGATATGTTTCATATCCACCACTTCCACCATCGCAGCCTCCTGAGCGCGTAGCGAGACGTGGTAGCCCATAATCTCAAATTCTATCGGGTCGTTGAGCGGGGCTTTCTTTACGGCGCAAACTTTTTTGCCTTTCACAAAGCCCATTTCCATAATGCGTTTGCGGAACGTGCCGCGTCCCGTTATCTTGGTGATTACTGCGTGTTCGCCTATTGCAAGTTCGTTGAGTTTCATTTTTTGCCTTTTATTTCAAAGTGCAAAATTACATTAATCTTGCAAATTGACAATAACAATTATTGGGTATTTTTATTACGTTGATTACCTAAAAATGATTAGGGGCTTACTCCAACCTTCCCATAAACGGCGAATCTTCCACGTCCCTCAATCTCCGCTCTATGGCTCGCGAACGCACGCCGGCGGAGTCGATGACGTTGGCGGCTTCGGTGAGTTTTTTGCGGGTCTTGTCGAGGATGTCGCCAAAGGTGGTGAACTCGGTCTTCACTTGCGAGAGCAATTTCCAAACCTCGCTGCTGCGTTTTTCTATCGCTAACGTCCTGAATCCCATCTGCAAACTGCTCAGGAAGGCGGCAAGATTGGCAGGCCCGGTTACAGTGATTTTATAATCTCTTCTCAACGATTCAAACAAGCCCGTCCTCCGCAAAATCTCCGCGTAAAGCCCTTCTGTCGGTACAAACATTATCGCAAAATCCGTTGTGGCTGGCGGAATGATGTACTTGCTATTAATCTCTGTGGCACAACGCCTTACAGATGCCTCAAACTTCGCGCCCTCCTTCTCGATGTCGCCGCCGTTGTCGTAAGCGTCGAGTAGGCGTTGATAATCCTCGATTGGGAATTTGCTGTCTATTGGCAATAGGACGGGGCGTCCGTCGGGGTCTGCGCCGGGGAGTTTTACTGCGTATTCCACGCGGCGTTGACTATCCTCCTCCACACAGGCGTTTTGGATGTATTGTTCGGGGCTGAGGATTTGTTGGAGGATGTTGCCAAGTTCCACCTCGCCCATATTGCCGCGTGTCTTCACATTGGAGAGCACACGTTTGAGGTCGCCGACGCCTTCCGCAAGTCCGTGCATCTCGCCGAGCCCTTTATAAACTTGCTCCAAACGCTCGCTGATAAGTTTGAAGGATTCGTTGAAGCGTGTTTCGAGTGTTTGTTTAAGTTTGTCGTCAACTAAATGCCTGATTTCCTCCAACTTAGATTTGCTCAATTCCTGCAATTCTTTAAGGCGCGAAGAGAATAGTTGAAGTTGTATTTTCTGTGACTGCGCAAGTGCATCTACATTCCTGCCGAGTTGCTCGCCGAGCATACGGAAAAGTTCGTTGTTTTCGAGACGGTGCTGCGATTCGGCTGTGGAGCGGTCGCGCCGCGAGGTGTCAAACTCCTCCCGCGTTATGTTTTCCAAGCGGTCGATGTCGCTGCGGAGTTCTGTGATGGTGTGGCGTGTGGTTACGGTGTTGATTATCAATACTATAACCGTTACTATCAATAGTATGAGTATAGTGAGTTCCATTGTTGTACGTTGGTTTTTCAGAGTACAAAAATATAATTTTCGGTCGAAAAAGGCAAATTGTGGTTTTTTTTTTGCAACTTTGTCGCGTAAAACGTTTTATCAATCAGACTTATGAAAAAAATCTTGTTGTTTTTAATCGTGGCTACTGTTGTGAGCATTGCGCTTACGAGTTGCAGCAAGCGTTACAGAACCATTCCTTGCCCTCATTTTGGCTGTATCATATCCAACAATTGATATGGAGGTAATTGAGGACATAGGTCAATACAATTGGGAAGGCGGCGCGTGCGTCACCGTTGGCACATTTGACGGTCTCCATATCGGGCATCGCAAAATCATAAAGGAGCTTGTGCAGAATGCGAGGTCTTGCGGGCTCAGGAGCGTTGTCATCACTTTCGACCCCCATCCGAGGCAGGTGCTCGCCAAGGGGTCGGTGGTGAGGTTTGTGCTTACACGCAAGGAGAAGGTGGATATGATGTCCACCCTCGACGTAGATGTGCTTATAATACATCCGTTTAGCAGGGAGTTTGCCGCGCTTACCGCCAAGGACTTCCTTGTGGATATGCTGTGCGCAAGGCTCAATATGAAATGCCTTGTGAAGGGCTTCAACAATCATTTTGGATGCGACAGGCTTTCGGATCTCAATGCGCTTAAGACACTTGGTTCAGAGCATGGCTTTGAAGTCGTGGAGGTGGAGGAGGAGTGCCATGGCGGCGTCACCTGCTCGTCCACGGTGGTGCGCAGAATGATAGCCGAGGGCAGGATGGGTGCTGCGTCGGCTGTGTTGGGCTACGATTATTTTGTGGAAGGCACAGTGGTGCATGGGCGCATGATAGGCAGGACTATAGGTTTTCCTACCGCCAATGTGTATATCGGCGACGATTCCAAGATATTGCCGCGTCCGGGTGCATACGTAGCCACGGTGGAATTTGATGGTAGTAAGTGGCCCGCGATTCTTAATATCGGTAGCAATCCCACCGTCAATGATGAGTGCGACCGCGTGTTCCTTGAGGCTCATCTCATTGGTTTTGAGGGAGATCTCTATGGTCGCCGCATCCGCGTCAACGTGCTGCGCCACATTCGGAATGAGGTCAAGTTTGGCTCATTGTCCGAATTGAAGCAGCAGTTGCAGCAGGATGAGCAGGTGGCGGTGAGTGTCATCGCCCAATATGCCTCGTGAAACCGTCGGCGTAGAGCTGGTCGGTGATTTCGATGCCGTTGCGGAAGCATTTGTAGGGTTCGCCATCCTTGAAGTACGCCGTCTCTAAATATGAGGAATCCACGTCGAGGATTACATTGCGGCTCACGAATATTGGCTCGGACTCGTGGAAATAGATATCGGTGCTGCCGGTGCTTGCGGTGTCGTTCAATACCGAAATCTTCACTGTGTCGTTGTCCTTTACGAATACTACTTGCTGTTCGTTGCCAATCTTCTGCTTGGAGATGTCGGTCTCCTCGATGTTTTCCCTTATATCGTTGACATACTCGTCGATGTCGTTGATGAGCGATGCGTCGTCGATTTGAGATGTAGTTTCAATGTCGGCGTTGTCAGTGACGCCGCTTACGTTACCTTGTGCCGGAAGCAGACATGAGGTCAGCAACATCATCGGCAAAAACAAAATGGGGATAATATTTTTCATCATGTCTTCATTTTTTTGTGGTTGGTAGTAAACATACTATACGAAATTCGTAGAAAAATGTTTCGCAAAATTAACATTTTGTATCAGCAAAATGTTATTATTATGAGAATGCCCATTATGATAGAAATCCAACAAATCTTTACAAAAAGACCACAGTGGGTTTGTTTGTAAAGATTTGCAGGATAGTGATGATTGCGGTCTATTAACCTTTGAGGCCGCCGGTGATGGCGATGGTTTCGCCGGTGATGTATGCCGCGCCGTCTGATGCGAGGAATGCAACAAGCTCGGCTACTTCCTCAGGCTCGCCAAAACGTCCGAGCGAGATTCCTTTCTTGAGTTCTTCTTCGTTGAGTTCGCTTGTCATGTCGGTCTTGATGAAGCCCGGCGCGATGGCGTTTACGGTGATGTTTTTGATGCCCACTTCCTTCGACAGAGCCTTTGTAGCGGCGATTATTGCGCCTTTGGCTGCCGAATAGTTGCACTGTCCGGGGAGTCCGATGAGTCCCGAAACCGATGCCATATTGATGATGCGTCCGTGTTTTTTGCGGATCATCTTCTTGACCACAGTCCTCGTTACATTGAAGAAACCGTCGAGCGATGTGCTCAATACCTTGTGCCACGCCTCGGGTTCCATCATTGGGAGGAGCGAGTCGGCTGTTACGCCGGCGTTGTTGACGAGTACGTCGATGTAGGCGTCCTTGTGTTCTTCCTGCCACTTCTCTATGGCAGCTTGCGTCTCGGCGATGTTTGCGACGTCAAATTTGATGATTTCGCCTTCTGTGCCCGCCTCCTTGGTGAGTGCGAGGGTCTCCTCCGCCTTGGCTTGGTTTGCGACGTAGTTGATGAGTACGTGATAGCCTTGGCTTGCGAGTTTTACGCAGATAGCGCGGCCAATGCCACGGCTACCGCCTGTTACTAATGCGTATTTCATTTGTCTGTGTCCGTTTTAAATTATTTAGTTAGTATCTTAATTTCAGTCTTTAATCTCTAATCTTTCCTCTTTCCTCTCTAAATCTTTCCTCTAATAATACAGCTCTTCCTCCTTGGCTGTCAAGTACTTCCTTATGCTGATGAAAGCTGCAGCCAGTGTTACGGTGACACCGATTCCCACCATCGACAGCAGGGTGGGGTAGAAGGCTGAAATCTGGAACACGCCGTTGATAATCTTCTCGATGAAGGAGATTGTCAGGGTGAGTCCAATGACCGCCGCAATTGCCGCTATAATGCTCTGAATCAGTGCGCGTTTGAGGTACGGCTTTGCTATGTGCCAATTTGCCGCGCCGATGAGTTTGGCGGTGTGGATGTCAAACCTGTCGCCCGACATTTGCAAGCGTATCGAGTTGGCTATCAGTATTATGGTGATTATCGCCAATATTATCGTCAATACCAAGAATATTGATGCAATCTTGGTGATGACTGTTGTGGCGTTGTTCCATACGTCCTTGGGATAATATACATCATCTACCGCCTTGTGGACTTTGAGCGTTTTTTCTATCGACTTGATGCTGTCGATATTGGAATATTGGTCAGTGAGTTTGACTTCAATCTGCGAGTAGAGCGGGTTTTTGCCGATCACTTCGATGAAATCCTCTCCGAGTTCCTTCGCGAGTTCCTTGGCGGCGTCGTCCTTGGATATGTATTTGGTCTCGCGCACAAAGTCGGATTGGTCGAGCATCTTGCGGAATTTTTCGACTTCCGCCGAGGAGCGCGAGTCGTTGAGCGTGACGGTCATCTTGATGTTGGACCTGAACATATCGCTGACGTGCTGCGTATTGAACAGCAACATAAAGAAAAGCCCCGCCAAATACAATACAAGAGCAATGCAGACTGTGGATGTGAAATACGACATCAACAGTTTGCGCCTATAATATTTGCTTGCCTGCGGTTTTTGTTTTTCTGTTTGTTCCATTAATTATACGTTCGATTTTTGTAGTAAGTTTTAGTTTGCAAAAATAGTAATAAAATTTGAATGACGCCGCATAAATAGGAAAAATTTTTTATACCGACGCACGCCCAATCCCTCGCCTCGATGAAGGAATTGGACGTGTGCCAAGGTATTTAATACTTGAAGTATGACAACTGCTCAAACTGCTTAACCCTCTGTGCGATAGCCTCTTCGCTAAGGGATTGAAGATTCTCGGTACCAAACTTCTCGCAGCAGAACGAGCCCATCACGCTGCCCGCCACTACGGCTGCTTTGGCTGTCTCGAAGTCGGTGCTGCCTTTTGCCGCCATATAGCCGCAGAATCCGCCAGCAAAACTGTCGCCCGCGCCTGTGGGGTCGGCAACGGTCTCCAATGGCAGCGCGGGCGCAAAGAATATCTGCCCGTCTTTTCCGAAGAGCAATGCGCCATTGTCGCCCTTCTTTATAATAAGGTATTGGAGTCCCATTGCGAGGATTTTGCGGGCGGCCTTCACGAGCGCGTATTCGCCGGAGAGCTGTCGCGCCTCCTCGTCGTTGATGGTGAGCACGTCCACCATACGGATGGTGGCGTCGAGGTCGTCGGGCGTGGTGTTCATCCAATAGTTCATCGTGTCCATGACGATGAGCTTGGGACGTGCGCCAATCTCGCGGATTACCGCCTGCTGGATGGATGGAGTGATGTTGCCGAGCATCAGGACGTCGGGATTCTTGTACGACTCGGGCACGCTGGGTGTGAAGTCGGCGAAGACGTTGAGTTCGGTGACGAGCGTGGTGCGCTGGTTCATATCCTTGTTATAGACACCCGCCCAAAACATTGTCTTGCCGTCCGCCTTGACTTCCACGCCAGTGGTGTCGATGCCCTTGCCATCCAAGAGGTGGAAGTACGCCTTGGGGAAGTCGCCGCCAACGACGGAAATTATCTGCGGTTTCACTCCAAAATACGACGAAGCGAGGGCGATATAAGGCGACGCGCCGCCGATTATCTTGTCGGTTTTGCCCGACGGAGTCTCAATTGCGTCGAAAGCCAAACTTCCGACTATTGCTAACTTGTTCATTGTTAGAATGTTTTAAAAAAAGTTACTTTTCGATGAAAAATTTTTCAAAAATAATTTTTTTATTTGAAAAAAACAACATAACTTTGCAGCGCAAAAACAAAAAAAACGATCTCCAATAGCTCAGTTGGTTAGAGCATCTGACTGTTAATCAGAGGGTCCCTGGTTCAAGTCCAGGTTGGAGAGCTCCTTTACATATTGTCATATTTTTTTTGATTCTCCAATAGCTCAGTTGGTTAGAGCATCTGACTGTTAATCAGAGGGTCCCTGGTTCAAGTCCAGGTTGGAGAGCAAAGGGTTAGTAAGAAAGCCGCTTGATTCGAGATGAGTCAAGCGGCTTTTAATTTTATTCCTTTCCTACGAATATTGTTGCGCCATTCTGCGGCACGTTGATTTCGTATGTTCCTTTTTTGGAGACCTTCAATTCTTTCATTGAGCCTTTGAGGTTGGCGTCGTCGCTGT
>JAFXMJ010000420.1 GCA_017530465.1 Bacteroidales bacterium | reverse complement strand
TGGATGCACGTCTATTTTGTAATAGCCGTTTTCGTCGGTTAGTGTGGAGTTCGTACTGCCTTTTTCTATGACCCTGGCAGCGGCGATTGGTTTGCCGTCTTTGTCTTTAACAGTGCCAATGACGCTAACTTTCTGCCCAAAAACTGACATCGTAAATAATGTCAGGAATATGAATGAGATGATTGCTTTCATTTTGAAAAGTAATTTTCTAATTCTACTGTTATGTAGTCGTTGTTTTTTATTGTTGCCATTCTGATTATTGCGTCGCACTCAAGAGCGTCGTTTTCTATGGAAAGAATTTTGCAAAGGCAACCGCTTTCGGTGATGATGAAGTCGCCTACTTCGGCTGTGTCAACAGATTGCCCCTTGTGGAAAAATGCAACTTTGCCGGAGTGTGCGGCAACTTCTGCATTTCGGGCATCTATTCCTTTTTTTAATCCAATTACCTCATGACCGTCATCCGAGGATATTGCAATCACTTCGATTGGATCTTCTTTGGCTTGCTCCATTAGGTAACGTTGGTTGTTGATAATGGAGAGGTAACTTCCTAACTCTGATTTTGATGCGCCAATCACGTATTCGATGATTTCTCCAATTGTTTTTGTCCGCTCCCCGTTAATTGCAAGGTCGTATAGACCAATTGGTAATTCTGTGGTTTCGATAGTCAAAGGGCGGGGATAATTGTCATATTCTTGCAGATTCTTTGTCCATACAGTAAATCCGTCTTGGTCATACAAACTGATTTCGCCACTGTTAACATCATCTGGTATAGGAATTTTTATGGTAATTGTGCCGTCATAGTTCGCAACAATGGTCAAGTGGTTTACCTGTATGTTGTCTTGACTTTGTGATGTACCCGCAGCCAATTGGATTCCCTTGATGTCGCCATTGCTGATTAAGGCTTCTGTGGAGTTATTAAAATCGTCGCAAGAAAAATAAAACTTTCTTGCGTAGCCGCACAACAATTTGCCGTCGATGGTAAAAGATGCGATGCCATACATGTCGCTTTCGGTGCTGGAAATGAACGTCTTGTTTTGCAAATCATTGTCGTCATGGTAAAATGTCCTATTCAAAAAAGTGTCTGGAAAGGGATCTGCGTACATATTAACTTTTTTGCCTGAAACAGGATTCCCATTTGCACCCGTTACCATTACAATTGCAGACGCGCCCTCGTCGCTAATATCTTTGCTGTCGTTTTCGCACGCGGCAAAACTCAGCAAAAACAATATGATTATGAATAACTTAACTTTCATAGAATTAGTTATTTAATAATGATTATTAACCGCAAAGTTATAAAAGATGCGAAATAAAACAAAAATTATTTCTACTTTTACGCCGTGAAATATATGATGTGAGAAACTGGAAGTAGATGAAAACGTGCATATTATTTATAATAATATCTTTGCTTTCCGTGGCTAATGTCAGTTGCGGCAATAGTTTTTATGTGTATGACCTCGCCGTCGATATGATACGCGAGAGCGACGTTGTTTTTGAACGTGGGCGGCGTACCAATATGACATTGGAGGATTACATCGCCAACGATTCGCTCAAACTTCAAGTGGCGGAGATACGCAGCCAGCAACCGAGGTTTTCGTGGAAGATTTTCAGCAACAAGAAAAACACCTACCAACGCAAATACCGCATTCTCGTCTCGTCGTCCAAAGAGTTGATAGACAGCGATAATGGCGACATCTGGGATTCGGGGCTTGTGACCGATTCGTCGTCGGTGGCGGTATTGTACGGCGGCAGCCCGCTCAGTCCGTCCAAGCTGTATTATTGGAAGGTGATGGTGGTGGATGCCAATGGGCGCAAGAGCGGTTTTTCTGCCGCCAAGGGGTTCGTCACCGCCAATGAGCTTGATGGGTTCACATCTATGCTGCCAATCGAAAAACAGTCGCAACAGCCTGAAACCATCACCGTGAAAGGCCCTTCTACGATGATTGACTTTGGCAAGGACGCATTTGGGCAGCTGTCGGTGAGGCTCAATTCGCTCACCGGGCGCGATACCGTGACGGTGCATCTTGGCGAAGATTTGGACAGCAGCGGATTGGTGAACCAAAAGCCGTTTGGCACGGTGCGTTACCGCAAATATCCACTCGTGCTCGATAAGGGTTATTCGAATTATTGGCTTGTGTTTGAAGCACTTCCCGCCAATACCGACCCAAATGTTAATAGTGGCGCGGTGCCGGTGTTGATGCCGGGATACATCGGCGAGGTGATGCCGTTCAGGTACGTACAGATTGACAATTACAATCATCGTTTGGTGTATAGCAATGTCACCCGCAATGTGATGACATATCCGTTTGACGACGATGCAGCCGATTTCAGGAGCGACGACACGCTGCTCAACCAGATTTGGGAGCTTTGCAAATACACGATGAAGGCGACCTCGTTTGCGGGTACTTTTGTGGACGGCGACAGGGAGCGAATCACTTATGAGGCTGATACTTACATCAATCAACTTTCGTATTATGCCGTCAGCGAACAATATTCCATCGCCCGCAATTCGCTCGAACGCCTGATGTACCATTCCACTTGGCCCACCGAATGGATTTTGCAGACGGCTTTGATTGCCTACAACGATTATCTATACACGGGCGACATCTCTTTCCTCAAAAAACATTATGAAGACCTGAAAATGAGGACGTTGTGGAATCTTCACGACAACGATGACCATCTCCTGCACTCTGGTACCGACATCAGGGATTCTCACCTATTGTCGCACATCAACACCCATTCCACCTATCTCCGCGACATCATCGACTGGCCGCCGTCTGAGCAGAATCGTTACCATAAGAAGGAGTGCAATACAGTAGTTAATGCTTTTTATTACAGGGGGTTAATTATATTTGCAGAGATTGCCGCCGCCCTTGGCAACAATTACGACGCAGAGTGTTTCCAAAATCTTGCCCAGAAGGTGCGCGACTCCATCAATGTGAAGATGCTTGGCACTGACAGCCTGTACATCGACGCCATCGACTCCCGTCATTCGTCGCTCCACGCCAATATGATGGCACTTGCGATGGGTGTGCCGGACGATTCGTGCCAAAATGCGTTGATGAAATTCATCAAGAAAAACGGTATGGGATGTTCGCCTTACGGAGCGCAATTTTTGTTGGATGCGGTGTTTGCTGCCGGAGATGCCAATTACGCCCTACAACTGCTCACCGACACCACCAAACGTTCTTGGTATCAGATGATTAGGCGCGGCAGCACGATGACTACGGAGAGTTGGAACGATTCTATTAAGAAAAATCAGGATTGGAATCACGCTTGGGGTGCTGCTCCTGCCAACATTATTTGCCGCAAGTTGATGGGCATCGAGCCAACACAGCCCGGATATGCCCGTGTGAGGATTGCGCCGCAGACTGGCAACCTCGGATACGCTTACATCAAGCATCCGACGCCGCGAGGCACTGTCGTTGTGGAAATTAGCTACGACAAAAACTCCGCCCAAAAACTTGTCATTGACATTCCGCCAAATATGACTGCCGATGTCATTCTGCCCGACGGCAAACTCAAAACCGTTGGCTCTGGACATTGGAAGTTCACTACATCAAAACAATAAAGGAAGATGACAACGGCTTTTGTGATATTGCATTACAGGACGTTGGACGTGACGATCCAATGTCTTGACAGCCTCCTGAAAGTTGCGCCCGACAGCCAAATTGTTGTTGTTGACAATAATTCTGGCGACGGCAGCGGCGAGGAGGTGCGGCGGCGTTTTGCAGGTTGCAACAATGTTGCCGTAGTCATCAACGACCAAAACCTCGGTTTCGCCAAGGGCAACAATACCGGCTACAAGTACGTCAAGGACAATTTTGATGTGGATTGCGTAGTGGTAATGAACAACGATGTCATCATCACACAATCAGGTTTTGCGGATATAATTGCCAATTATATGAAAGCCCAACATCTTGATGTCTGCGGTCCCGATGTAGTAACGCCCGAAGGCAGGCATCAAAATCCGCTGCAACGGCAACCTTTCCCCACGTTCAGGATTGTCAAATGGATGTTTATGGATTGTATTAGATTGATAATGTTGAAGTTGCATCTCTTTGAGAAGAAAATTCTCGCCACATATACATCTGTCAGCAATTCGTATCAACGGCAAGATATAGACCTCAATGGCATCACCGATTGTGTGCTTCACGGGTCGTGCGTGGCATATTCGAGAGATTATTTAAGTAAGGAGGATTTTGCCTTTGTGCCAGTGACGTTTCTCTATGCAGAGGAAATGATTTTGGCGGACTATTGCAAGCGCAAAAATTACCGCACTGGCATCTGTCCAACCGCCAATGTCACACACCTCGGCGGCAAGACCATTATGAACGGCGCATTGCCACGTGAAAAACAAATTTTCAAGACCGCACAGGTAGTCAAGTCGCTGTGGCAATTGCTGAAATTGAGGTGGTTCGGATGTTAATTTTTTAAAAATGCTGTGTATTGTTGATTATTACGCCAAAAAATTGTACCTTTGCGCTGTTGTTAATTAGCACCAATGGAAGAACGCAAGGCAACTCTCATTAATATTGAGAATATTATCAAGACCAAGAACCCCGCGCTGTACAAGAAGTTGCCGAGGTTTGCTATCAGGTGGTTGGAGAAGATTATCCGTCAGGACCAAAACAACCGTCTGCTGTCGCTGTATGGACATCACGACGGAGTGGGCTTCATCGACGCGGTATTCGACGATATGAAGGTTGAGACCAATTGTTATGGCCTTGAAAATGTTGATTATCAGGGCAAAAAAGTCTTTGTCGCCAATCATCCGCTCGGAGCGTTGGATGGGTTGGCGGTCATCTCGATGGTCAATAAGCATTTTGGCAAGTCGAAGGGCATCGTCAACGAGTTGTTGCTCAATCTCGACCCTCTGAGAAGTGTTTTTTGCGGGGTCAACGTCTATGGACACAATACGCAGGACATCGTGCGCAACATCGACGCCCTGTACGAAAGCGACGAAAATATCTGCCTCTTTCCGGCGGGACTTGTGAGCAGGCGCATCGACGGTGTGATACAGGATTTGCCGTGGAAAAAGAATTTTATCGAGAAGGCATACGCCAACAAGATTCCGATAGTGCCTGTGTATGTGGACGCTCAAAACACGAAGTTTTTCTATTCTGTGGCTAATTGGCGCAAACGCATCGGTATCAAGTTCAATTATGAGCTGATATTGTTGCCCTCCGAGGTGTTCAAGTACAGCGGCAAGCCGATTGGATTGTATTTTGGCAAGCCGATAATGCCCGACGAACTCGCCGCGTGCAAAAATGCGGCGGAAAGGACATTGAAGGTCAGGGAATTGACATATAGTTTGAAACAACAAGGTTAATCTATTTCATAGATGGAAAATATAATTGCACCTATCGAAAGAAGCAAGATAATCGCGGAATTGACGGACGACAAGTTTGTCCGCAACTCCAATTTTGGCGGCAACCGCATCTTCGTCTGCGACGCCCACAATGCGCCCAATACTATGCAGGAGATTGGACGGTTGAGGGAATTGTCGTTTCGCGAGGCGGGCGGCGGCACGGGCAAGGCTGTGGACATCGACGAGGCCGACCTTTGGGAGCATCCTTACAAGCAGCTCATTGTCTGGAACGACGAATTGCAGGAGATAATTGGCGGCTACCGTTACATTGATTGTAGCAAAGACATTGTTTTCAAGGACGGACAGCCCGAATTGTCCACGTCGGAGATTTTCAGGTTTTTGCAGAAGTTCATTGATGAAT
>JAFXMJ010000419.1 GCA_017530465.1 Bacteroidales bacterium | reverse complement strand
TGAAACTATATGCTCCGCCGCCCAACCAATCAAGCCGTTGACGTGAGGCATCAGCGAATTGCCGCGCAAGGTCATTGAATATTCGGTGCGGGGCGGCACTTCGGGGAAAATTTGTTTGGAGACAAGGCCGATTTCTTCGAGGCGTTTGAGGGTCTGAGAAAGCATTTTTTGCGAACAGTCAGACATTTCGCGATGCAGTTCGCCAAAACGGAGCGTGCCTTTGGTGTCGAGTTGCCACAACACAAGGAGCGACCATTTGTCGCCAAACTTATCTATAACGTTGCGTATCGGGCAGTTTCGGTATTTTTCGTCGATGGGTTTTGTGATTTTGCGCATAGTTGATTTTTTTATTAACTGTGCAAAGTTACATAAAGTTACCGAAAGTAAGCAAGTTTTCGGGAAAATAATTTTTTTTTCAAAATTTTTTCTCATCAAACTTGCTGACATCAAAAAAACTAACTTTTTTGTAAGTATGCCACTTATTTGTACCTACTTGTTTGATAATTAATATGTTACTATATTTGCAACGTAATTAATAACACTAATTAAAACTTCAAAAAAATGGAACAGACAGTAGGACAATTTCAGGCATACGAACTCGATGGATTTCGTCTGCACGTTTACAACAGCAACGACGTTATGGCGGACACGTCGTTTGTAATCGAGGGCAAGGATGGCCTTGTAGTGATGGAGTATCCGCTTTTCAAGGTGAACGCCAAGGAGTTTGCCGACTACATCGCGAAACTCGGCAAGCCTATTGTAACCGACATAACCGACTATCACTTAGGCGGTTCAGACAAGTTGCCGATTGTAATGCCCGAGGGTATGCCCGCCTTCATCGAAGGTCCTATCTACGGCGGAATGATGAAGAGTTTTGCACAACAGTTTGGCGACACAATGGTTGCCCTGCCCACGCAGAAGGCCACCGAAGTTCCTTTCGGCAGCACTCAGAATTATGCCGGCGTTGATTTCCGTTTTGAGAAAGGCGCGGCAAGCGATTTTCCGGGCGCATCGATAATCATCGGCAAACAAGTGTTTTACAGCCATTGGGCTTATTTTGGAGCCCACGTCAGCCCGCTGCAAATTGGTTCCAAGGAGGCTGTTGATGCCAAACTCGAAGCCACCAAATTCGCTCTCAATTCGGGTTGCAAATACTACATCGGCGGACACGGCGGATTGGTTGACATTCAGGCTGTTAAGGCGCGTATTGAATACCTCGAAACCGTCAAGAAACTTCTCGCCGAAAACACCGATTCGATGTCGTTCTTCAAAGCGATGAAAGCCGCCTATCCCAATATGCCGGGCGACTTGGAGGCGTTGGCAGGCGCGTTGTACAAGAAGTAATGGACAGTTTATAATTGAAATTAACTACGAAAAACACGAAACACACAAAAATTATAAAGATTGTTTTCGTGTTTTTCGCGTTTTTCGTAGTAAAAAATATTGAGATTATGATACAAAAAGCATTAGATTTTTTGAAAATCCACAATGAGTTAGCGTTTGCCACAGTCGGCGGTAACAAGCCGAAAATCAGGATTTTCCAAATTATGAAGCAAGAGGGTTCGCAACTGTTTTTTGCCACCTCAAAACAAAAGGCGGTTTACAAGGAGTTGATGCAAAATCCCAATGTAGAAGTTTTGGCGTTTTCGGGCAAGGTTTCGGTACGTTGCAAGGGTGTTGTTAATTTCGACGTTTCCGACGATATTAAGCGTTGGATTTACGACAACAATGCCGTTTTGCCGAGGCTTTACACGGATTACAAAGCGTTGGAATACTTTTGCTTACCGATTGCAGAACTCGATTATTTCGACCTCGAACCCACGCCGCCGTTGAATATCCATTTTGACCTGACGGAAAGTTAGATGCAATGATTTTAAAAAAGACGTGCAACAATGGGGTACGTCTTTTTTGGTTACGCGATATTTTTCCTGTACTCTCTCGGTGTAATGCCCTTTGCCCTTCGGAAAAAACGTGCAAAGGTGGTAACTTCGGCGAAATTCAGTTGGTTGGCTATCTGCGTGATACTCAGTGAAGTATGATTCAAAAGGTAGATTGATTCCATCAAAATAAAATGGTTGATATAATCTGCAACTGTGCGTCCGCACGATACTTTGCGCACCACACGCGAGAGATAAGTGGTTGTAATACAAAGTTTTGACGCATAGAAAGCGATGTCGTGGTGTTCGGCAAAATTGTTCGGCAAAAGTTCTATAAATTCTATAAAAATGTCCTCCACACGTTTTGACAAACGACGTTGCTGACGGATTGTGCTCTCCTGAATGGCTGCAAAATCAGTGATAAAAAGGTTGAAAAGTATCCGTTGACATTCATCGGCGTGAGTGAGCCCTGATTGTTGGTAATGAATCATCATTTGAAACAATTCTTGCAGCCTCAGCCGGTCGCTGTCGGTAAGCGAGAAGACAGGTGCGGCATATATTACCACCAAACAATATGTTGTGCGAATTGCCTGTCGTACAGAGTCTTGGCTCAGCGCAAAATTCTCGTCAGCCATCATACAAAGATACCGATAATCATCGGAAGCCGAAAGCACTGTTACCTGAAAACCGGGCGAATAAATATATATGTCGCCTTCGCGGAGTGTAATTTCGCGGTTGTTGTACAGGATTTTGCACCATCCCTGTGTAACGAGCGAAAATGTATAGCACAGCAAGTAACCTTGTGTTTCGTTGGTGAGGAAAAGCATCTTTGCATCGCAATCAAGGCAAAGTAGTTTTCCATTGGTTTTGTAATTCAACAGTTCGCCACCTGTTATTGTTATATATTCTTTTAACGTGTACATTGTTGCATATCAATTATATAATGATTATACAAAACTTTGCTGCAAAGATACAAAAATAATTGATATGTTTCGTTTCGGTCGGTTTTTGTTTCGTTTTTGTTTGCAACTATTTTGATTAAGTGGGGTAACTTTGGCGATGTATTAATTCTATGAACTTTAATTGAAATTATTATGACAAAGCAAGAAGCATTGAAAGAATTTGCAATGTACGGTGCTGCGTGGTTTGGCAACAGCAAACAGCACTTTGCATTCTCGGCATACGACCGCCTCAATGGTTGGAACAAACTTGCCGACAAGTGGAAAGAAGAGGCAGAGGAGGAGTGGAAAGAAGCCGAAGAAGTTCTCAACCGTTTGGTGGAACTTGGCTGCAAACCCGCTGACCTTCAAGAGGCTATGAAGATGATGGAGTTTCCGTTCTATGACGACCCGAAACAGCAAATCGAGTCGGACTACACCCCCGATGCGGTAGAGAAACTCAGCAAGTTGGCAGCGGCTTTTGCCGACGACTATCCCACACAGAAGTTGATTTTCAAGTGGATAGACGGCGAACAGGAGCATATGGCTTGGGAGGCGCAGTACCTCAACTACATCAAGACCCTTGGCTACGAGAATTTCTTGACGGCAATGATGTAATATGCAATAATTGTCTAACGTCATAAATCCGTAAAACAATGAAAGAGAAAGTATTACAAGCAATGCGCGAGGCGGGCAAACCCGTTTCGGCAGGCGACGTTACCAAAATGCTCGACGCCGACCGCAAAGAAATCGACAAGGTGTTTGCCGAACTCAAAAAAGAGGGCGCAATCGTTTCGCCCGTCCGCTGCAAGTGGCAGCCGGCAGAGTAGTTATTACCACTACGGCTAATTAGAGAAATAAAAAAAAGACAGACACATCATCATTCCTTTGTGCCTGTCTTTTTTATTTTAACTTTTTACTCGTCCTTGTGGTGGCAGCAATGATGCTCGCCGTCCTCGTCGTGTTTGTGGCAATGATGCTCGCCGTCTTCTTCGTCGTGCTTGTGGCAATGGTGCTCGCCGTCTTCGTCGTCATGGCAGCAATGGTGTTCGCCGTCCTCGCCGTCGTGCTTGTGGCATTTGCCTTCGCCGTGGCAGCAATGACCCTCGTGGTGGACGTGGCCGTGCTCGATTTCTTCGGGTTCGGCGTCGCGGATTTTCTTGATTTCAACGGTGAAATACAGGTCTTTGCCCGCCATATCGTGGTTGAAATCCATCTTGACTGTTGCGTCGGTGATGGCGACGATGTGTCCCACCAAATGGTTGCCGTGGTTGTCCTGCATCGGGACGCGGGTGCCTACTTTCATCATTTCTTGCGGGAAGTTGGCAAATGTTTGGCGCGGGATGTCCACAACCATTACCTTGTGGTATTCGCCGTAGCCTTCTTCGGGCGTCAGGTGGAAACTTACCGACTGTCCTTCTTCGAGATTGGCGAGGTTGTCCTCAAATTTTTGGAGCATCATACCGCGTCCAAAGAGGAACTCCAAAAGGTGTTCGCCGGTGGTTTGCTCCACGATGGGGCCGCCTTCCTCCGTCCTGAGGGCGTAGTGGACGGACACTACTTTGTTCTTTTCTACTTTCATTATTGTCTGATTACAAAAATTGTTTCTATGTGTTGGACGCCTTGCGGCGTCTTTTCTTTTTAACATAAATTACCGTCAATTTTTACAATAATTACCGTCAATTTTTCCCTATGAAAGAATTTTCGATAAATTTATTATAAATTATTGGTAATTGATGTTTCCCAAAAACTGCCGCCGTAAGGCGGTGTTGCTGAAATTTTCGATGCAAAAGTAAAAAATTTTGTTGAAGTAGCGAAATTTTTTGCAAAAAGATTTGGTGGTAACGAAAATAATACATAATTTTGTCCCCCGAAAAAGGCTGAGTAGTTCAATGGATAGAACGACGGTTTCCTAAACCGCAAATCAGGGTTCGATTCCCCGCTCGGCTACTT
>JAFXMJ010000418.1 GCA_017530465.1 Bacteroidales bacterium | reverse complement strand
TGATGAGCCAACTTAGATTTGAGGTTAGCCGCCTTGTTCTTGTGGATGACATTCTTCTTGGCGAGCTTGTCGATCATTTTAGATACCAAGGGGAGCGACTTCTCAGCCTCCTCCTTGTTGTCGCATGCGCGGAGCTTGCGTACTGCGTTGCGCATTGTAACCGCGTAGTAGCGGTTGTGAAGCCTGCGGGCTTCATTCTGCCTAATTCTCTTCTTTGCAGATGCGTTATTAGCCATTGTTCTGTTACTTTTATTATTAGTTAACTAAATTATTTTCATTGTATTAGCGAACATGCCCGTATGGACATTTTCAGACTGCAAAATAAACACATTTTATCCAAATAACCAAAAAAAAATTCATCAAGTCGCATTTTTTTTTTAATATTGCGCTCTGAATAGTTGCAAGGCACATTTTTTAGTATCACAATGAACAAGATAAGCATCATAACGGTGGTCTATAACAGCGAAAAATACATCCGCCGCACCATCGAGAGCATCGTCGGGCAGGATTATCCCGCGATAGAATACATAATCATCGACGGCAAGAGCAAGGACACGACGATGCAGATTGTCAACGAATACCGCGACCGCATCGCCGTAGTGGTCTCCGAGCCAGACAAGGGTCTCTACGACGCTATGAACAAGGGGCTGAGGCTCGCCACCGGCTCCTACGTGCTGTACATCAACAGCGGCGACGCACTCTCCTCCCCCACCCTGCTCTCCGACATCTTCAACGACGTCCCCGCCGACAGCGACGTCATCTACGGCGACACGCAGATTACCGACGAGGACGGCAACATCCTCCACAACCGCCGTCACCGCCCGCCCGAGCAACTATCGTGGCGCGATTACAAGCGCGGGATGCTGGTCTGCCATCAGAGTTTCATTGCAAAAAGGACGCTCTGCGACGAGTACGACACCAATTACCGCTACGCGGCTGATTACGATTGGTGCTTGAATATATTATTGAAATCAAGAGTAGTAACCAACTATGGCAAAGACATTTCGCTCTTTATGGACGGAGGACAGACCAAGCGCACCATCGTGCCGGGATTGAAGGAGCGTTACCGCATTATGTGCAAATATTACGGCAAGGCAAAGGCTACATTCTGGAACTTCATCCTCGGCGTCAAATTTGGCTGGTGGATGATATGGCACAAGTGGTTTTAACAAGAAGTTAACATACATTAAGAACAATTCAAACCGATTAACAAAAACACTTTGTAACTTTGCAGCGTGAATAGAGGAGAATTGTTTTTTTTCATATATTGGTTTAAGTTGATATTAGTAATTGTACACTCGGGAGGTTCTGGCACAAGAGCCTCCCATTTTTTTAGGTAGCACAGCATTTTTTTCAACACCGAATTAAACTAATAAAACGAATTTGTCTTACAGTTTTTTTTATCAAACAAATGCCGCAAGCGGCAGCTAATTAAACGAATACGAAAATTTGCAGCAGTCAGTGTATTTGTTTAATTTATAAGTTCAATGAATTTTTTGTTTTATTCGTTTAATTCGGTGTTAAAATATTTAATGTACTTGTGCTGTCAAAAATTAAAGAAATTAATTATACGTAATAACAGGAAATAAAATGCAGTATTCTGATATATTTCAAAGGTCGGCGGCGGTGCTGGGCGACAAGGCGATGGAGCGCGTCAAGGCGGCGAAGGTGATAATCTTTGGCGTTGGCGGCGTGGGGTCGTGGTGCGTGGAGGGGCTTGTGAGGACAGGCTTCGAGCATATCACGATGGTGGATTTTGACGACGTTTGCCCCTCCAACATCAACCGTCAGGCGATGGCGACCACCATCACCGTCGGCGAGCCAAAAGTCTTTGCGATGAAGGAGCGGCTATTGCAAATAAATCCCGATGCCGACATCATTGCCATCAACGGTGCGTACAACGAGGAAACAGCCGCAGATTTTCATTTGGAGGATTATGACTTCATTATAGACGCCATCGACTCGCTAAAAGACAAAACAAGGCTCATCATCAATGCCTGCAAGACCAACGCGACATTCTATTCGTCGATGGGTGCGGCGATGAAGACCGACCCGACCAAGATACATACAGCGGAATTTTGGAAGGTGCAGGGCTGCCCGCTCGCCCGTGCGCTGCGCAACAAGATGAAGGCTTCGGGCGAATACCCAGAGCGCAAATTTACGTGCGTATATAGCGACGAGCCGCCCACGGTGCAAGACCGCGCCGTCAAGGGTTCGTTGGTGCAAATTACGGCGATATTTGGGTTGACGATTGCCGCAACGATTATAAATAATTACCGTATTTGATAACCGCCTATCAATATATCATCCAATTGTTCAAAATTGCCGCGCCATTGGTAGTGGGCCTTTTCGAGGAGATCCGCCTGCTCTGCCGCTACTTTGGTGGCTGTATTGATGTCTATCAATAGTTGTTTGAGGCGGCGGGTGGTGTATTTCTGGTTGTCGTCGCTAAACTGGTCGGCGTATCCGTCGGAAAACATATAGATGTAGTCGCCGTGCTGTACGTCAACATCGCGGTTTTCAAAAGGCTTCAATTTCAGGTAGATGCCTATCGGACAGCGGACAGGCTTGTATTCGGTGAGTTCGTCGCCGCGCACGAGGTACATGCCGTTGTTGGCGCCGGCAAACTGCATCTTCATCGTATTCAAATTCAATATGCAGAGAGCCATATCCATGCCGTCCTTCTGTTCGGCGGGAGAATTTGTCTGTTTCAGGGTGCTGATGACCTTACGGCGCATTTCTTCAAGGATTTGGGCGGGATGTGTGCTCGAATTGAAATCTACACAAATTTCGTTCAAGAACGATACGCCGAGCATACTCATAAACGCGCCCGGCACACCGTGTCCCGTGCAATCGGCAACGGTGAATATCACGGTGTCGCCGATGCGTTTCATCCAATAAAAATCGCCCGAAACAATGTCGCGTGGCCTCCAAAACAGGAAAACGTCCAAGAAGGATTCTTTGAGGATTTCTTCGGACGGCAGCACGGCGTCTTGGATGAGTTTTGCGTATGTGATGCTCGCCGTTACGGCGCGGTGGTCTGCCTCTATCTTGTCTTTGATGGATTGTATGTGCTGACGCTCCTTCTCGATGGATACGCTCATATCCCAAAGCATCTTGTTGCGCTCTGCGAGCTCCTCCTGCTGTGCTTCGAGTTTTTTCTGTTCGAGGGCTATCTTTTCGGTGTCGATGAGTTGCGCCATTTGAGTGTCAGCGGAGGAAGTGGAGTCATGCGGCTGCGGCTCGGCAGATTTGTGCTTGATGTCCGAATTGACGGCTTTTAGGCGCGTGATTTCGTCCTCAGCCTCGCGCAAAAGGTTGGAATACTGCGAATGGGCGCGGCGCACGGCTTTGGCGATTATCTTCTTGTAATTGAAGGCGGCATAGACAATCGCCGCCGCAAGAAGCGTAGCTATTATAATGAGCGTTATTTCGAGTGAGGATAGTGTCATGGTTGAATGGCTATTGTATTGAGGTCGTCGGTGTTGTATATATAGATGTTGTCGATTTTGGTGCTGTTGAAATAATCGGTGCCGTAATCAAATTTGCGTTCGAGGAATACATTGTACCCCTTGAGACCGTCAGATGACACGCCGTATATCTTTACGTCGTAATCCACGGTTACGGAATCTTTTACAGAGCCGTCCTGATTGCTTAGCCTCGCGATTTTGCCATAATAATTTTCCACAGTGTAGTACTGCTTGTTGAATTTCATGTCGTAGCCCGTCACAATCATATTGTCGTTGACGACATTGAGGCTTGTCACGGTGTACAAATGTATTGTGTCGGACTCAAAAACAAGATTGCCCCGGCTGTCATACTTGTCGATTACCACGTTTTTGGAAGCCGAATATTGGATGTTGAGAAAATAAAAATATCTGCCAAAGCATTTGATGGAATTTGACGTGGCATTCACCTCCGGGGACAAGTGTATTGTATTGATGTACTTGCCGTCAAGCGTCATCACATCCAATGCAGTCTGCCAATTTGAGTCTAGATACATTATGACAATGGACTCTCCAGTGCAAAAAAATACTGTTGCATTAGCGAGGTGGTCGTCATCTTCTATCCTGATGTCGCCAGCATAACGGCCTTGCTCGTCAATGACGTATAGCAAATATCCAGCGTCGTCTTTTGTGAAAAATGCAAACCGCCCGTCTTGCAGCGGATTGCCAAGAGAAAAGGCTGCCATCGGCCTATCCACTATTGTAGAGACATGATATCTAACATTGAGTTTTTCATCCAGACAGACAAGCAGATAGCAATATTTTTTGGACTCTACTTCGGAACAAAAGTAGATGAAAACGTTGTTATTGTAATCGACGCACATATTGGCGGCATACTTGCGTCCCTTGACATCTACCAGGCTGACGCTCACAGAATCAATAGAGCCGTCGCCATACAATTTGGCAACGGTATGATTGCCGAGGGTGTCGGTGTCCCAAAGTCCTACAAATGCACCGTCGGTGAGCGTGGCATAGGCGTATGGTTTGACACTGTGGTACTTGACCCTGATATCGCCCGACGAGACAAAAACAGTGTCGTCCTTGGCGCACGATGCCAAGAGTACCAAGAGCGTTATTATGACGTAATGAAATGGTTTCATATCGGATGAATTATTTG
>JAFXMJ010000417.1 GCA_017530465.1 Bacteroidales bacterium | reverse complement strand
GAAATCGCGCTCGACGGTAGCATCAATTATACGCACACCAACAACAAGTTGCAGAAACAGAGCAACCTCGACACCAAGCAGTTCACTTACGGCGGTTCGCTCAACTTCTATACTCCGTGGGGTGCAAGCATCACTACCGAAATTCACAATCAGAGCCGTCGCGGATATAGTGACAACTCTATGAATACTGACGAGCTTGTATGGAACGCGCAATTCTCGCAGAGTTTCTTGAAAGGCAAGCCGCTCACGATTTCGATACAATTCTACGACATCTTGAAGAATCTGAGCAGCTACAGCCGCAGCATCTCTGCAATGCAACGTAGCGATGTGGAGTACAATACCATCAACTCTTACATTATCCTGCACATCATCTACCGTCTCAACATCTTTGGCAGCAAGGATGCACGTCAAGGTCAATTCGGACCCGGCGGACGCGGCAACTTCCCTGGCCCTGGCGGTCAAGGCGGACGTGGCAACTTCCCCGGTGGCGGTCCTGGCGGACGCGGCGGATTTGGCGGTGCCCCAGGTGGCGGATTCGGCGGCGGTAGGCCGTAATTGCTAATACGAAAATAATACTATAAAAAAACTCCCGACGCTGTATAACGTCGGGAGTTTTTTTATTTGGGAAGTATTGGAGTGCGGGCGGCTCGCCCGCCGATAAAGCAGGCGAGCCGCCTGCACTCCAATTATTATTTCATTCCGAATGCGTAGTATCCGGGTCTGCCGTTGGGATATTCGCCTTCGATATATACGCCGCCTTTGGCGTTGTTGATGATTTTTTCAATATCGTCGGTGGTTTTTATGGGAGTATTGTTGATGCTTGTGATGATGAACCCTTTGCGGACTCCTGCGCTCATAAGTTTGCCCGATTGGAGGTCTGTAACTTGTACACCGTAACGGAGGTCGTAGTCTTCGAGTTCTTCCTTCGAGAGTGGCTCAAATGATGCGCCGAGAAGGTCCATTGCCTTGCGTGTGGTTACATTGGTGTTGTTGTCCTGATTCTTGAATGTAACCTGCGCTGTGCGGATGTCGCCGTTGCGTGAATACTTGACAGTGGCAGTGTTGCCCGGACGGAATTGAGATACCGTCTCTTGGAGTTCGGCGATTGTGTTGGTGTTTTTGTCGTTGATGGCGAGGATGATGTCGCCCTTCTCGATGCCAGCGTCGGCTGCGGCAGAATTGTCGTTAACACCCTCCACATATACGCCGTTGATTTTGTCGAGATTGTTTTCCTTTGCAACTTCGGGGGTGATGTCAGAAATCATAACGCCGAGCATTGCCCTCTGTACCGTGCCAAATTCCATAAGGTCGGAGATTACCTTCTTGACGATGCTGGTGGGCACTGCAAATGCGTAGCCAGCAAAATTGCCTGTCTGAGAGTAGATGGCGGTGTTGATGCCTACCAATTGACCGTCGGTATTCACTAACGCGCCGCCCGAGTTGCCGGGGTTGACAGCCGCATCGGTCTGTATGAACGATTCTATCGCGCCCTTGCGTTCGAGGATGTTGAGGTTGCGCGCCTTTGCGCTCACGATGCCAGATGTTACGGTGGAGGTCAGGTTGAAGGGGTTGCCTATAGCCATTACCCATTCGCCTACTTTTAGGTTGTCGCTGTCGCCGAATGGGATTACGGTGAGATTGTCGGCGTCTATCTTGAGGAGCGCGAGGTCGGTCTGCGGGTCGCGGCCTATGAGTGTAGCCTCGTAGGTGCGGCGGTCGTTGAGCACTACCTCGATTGATGTTGAGTTTTCAATTACGTGGTTGTTGGTGACTATATAGCCGTCTTTGCTGATGATGACGCCCGAACCTGATGCCTGTTGCGGCTGCATCTGCATCGGTTGGTCAGGAATGCCAAAGAAGTATTGGAACAGGTCGGTGTATCCTTGATTGCTGCTTTGCTGTTGGTACATTGTTTTTACGTGCACCACGCCGTCGATGCATTTCTCTGCCGCCGTGGTGAACTCGGTGGGAGTTGCCGATGTGAAGTATGTGGGCATATTGGACGCAAACTGTGCATGTGCACCGCTGTCTTGGCTTATTGCCTGTGCGTCGTTTTTGTCTGTCTTGTTGCTGATGGCGCCCGTGAGCGCGTAGCCTGCCATGCCGCCGGCAAGTCCGAGGGCGAGCATGATTGCCATTGTCTTGATGTTCATATTATCTTTCATGGTTTTTGTATTTTAAGATTGAACATTTGTTTCTGTTTCGTTTTCTGACGGCAAAAATATATCGGGTTTTCTTATTAAAAAAATTTCTTAACGAGGATTAACATTAATTGGACGTGGTTAAACATTGGGGGTGATTTAGATAAATTTGTTAAAAAAAGAAAGAACCGCGGGGCTATTTTGTAGTCTCGCGGTTCTATTTTGATAGGGATGTGTCGTGTTACAAGTTTACTTCTGGGCTGATAGGTGTGTCCGCCTTGATTGTGGAGTCTTTTACGAATTTGGCAAATTCGCATACCTTTGCAGGCGTTGTCTCCTCAGGCTCGTCGCATGATGCGGCGAATATCAGCAATGCCGATGTCAACGCTATCAGCGTAGCTTTGATGTTGTTTTTCATTTTCATTTCGGCAACTGGTTTTTAAACAATAATCATTTTTCGTTTATACCCTTTCATAAGTTAATGTAACCTTGAAAAAGTTATTGCGCAAATGTAAAAATTAAAAACGAAGTTGACAAAATTTTTTGTGTGAATTTTTATTAAAACTTGTTATTTTTTTGACAGTCCATCCATCATTTTATTCAATTCGGCGTTTGATTTCCCATAGAGTTCTTCTTCGGCATAGAATTTTGTGAGCATTACGGCGAATATCTTGCCTCCGTATGTGAATACGAAGTCATAGAATCCAGGTTTGTGATAGTCTGTATGAACGTACAATGAGCCCCAAGCCCACCGCGCCCCTTCTTCTTCGTCGGGGTCTTCGTTAAGTTCGCGGTATTCTACATAGCCGGGAGTCTCGTCCGAAAGACTGGCGGTTTCATAGAAGTTCACATTGTCTTTGTGCTCAAAGACCCATACTGCGATTCCGCTTTTGGCGTTGGACTGAGGGTAAAACTCAACCCATTCGTTGAGTTCGAATATGCAGCGGATTCCCTCTGATGCGTATGGCTTGTAGTTGATGCCCTCGCCTTCTTCCAGATTGCCTGCCCTGTTGCCAGAGAGTATGATTTTTGGCATTATGGGCTGTTCGTCTTTTTTGAGGTTGACGAAATAGAGTTTGCCAGCCATCATCTCGCTGCCGGAGGGGACGATGGTGTCTGTCTCAGGTGCGACATTTGCCGTCGCACTGCCGCCCGATGCCATGAGTGCCGTTGTCATTGCAATTGCGGCTATTAGTGTGAAGATTTTTTTCATAGTCGTTGTGGTTTTTTATTGTTATCTATAATGGCTCGAAGCCGTTAGCTATCACCGTACAAATATAAAACCTTTTTGCAATTAATTGCCGTTTTGAGTGAAAAAAAATCCAATAATTATAATATCTCCGTTGTTTGTTCCGTTTAAATTAATGATACGTAAAACAAATTATTGATTAAGCAAATGAAGAAAATTAGTATGATGGTTGTCTTTATGCTGATTGCAACCGTAATCTGGGCACAAGACAACGATAGGGATAAGGAACACTTGCAAGTGGACCTTGGTCTGCCCTCAGGTACGCTTTGGGCTTTCACCAATGTTGGCGCGGCTCTGCCCGAGGATTTTGGCGACTATTTCTCTTGGGGCGAGGTGGACTATAAGTCCAATTATGGCTGGCCTACCTACAAGTATGTAAAAGGTGGCGATGCTACCAAGTTGACCAAATACTGCGCACAGCCCACCATTGGTTACAACAAATACACCGACACGTTGGTGGTGTTGGAGGCGGAGGACGACGTAGCCACCCAGAAGTGGGGTGCCGACTGGTGCATGCCTACTCAGGAACAATTTGAGGAGCTCAAAAAGGAATGTACCTGGAAGTGGACTGTTCGCAACGGAAAAAACATCATAGAAATCACTGGCAAGAATGGTAGCAAACTTTATATGCCCGCTGCTGGATGTTTCTACAACAAGTCGAAGTCGCTCGTTGGCACCAATGGTTACTATTGGTCGCGCACTCTCAGCGATAAGGGCTCGGGCAAGGGACAATGTTTCACATTTAGCCAGAACGACACGGAGGTAGCTGTCCGCACCCGCAATCTTGGTCTTACAGTACGTCCCGTACGCAGCCCAAATTACGTGCCAGAAGAGTAATAATTGGGCAGTGTCCTTGCGGACAGAAATCTTACAAATCGTATAAAATTATACAAAAAGATATTTGTTTGATTTGTAAAAATTTGTCAGATTTCTCGCGTAGCGACCCATAAATGCGTAAAGGAAACAATCAAACGCAGTGCTTGTTTTAAGGCACTGCGTTTTTTTATTTTTTTCTATCCGAAATTATTTTTATCTTTACGCTCTCAAATTATTGAAAAACTTTAACGTAATTCTAATATAAATGAAAAAGGGATTCAAAATCATTGTATTGGCAAAGCAAGTGCCTGACACTCATAATGTTGGCAAGGATGCTATGAAGGAGGACGGTACTATGAACCGTGCCGCCCTGCCGGCTATCTTCAATCCTGAGGATCTCAACGCGCTCGAACAGGCGTTGAGAATCAAGGATCAATTCCCCGAGACTACAATCACCGTATTGTCGATGGGTCTGCCCAAGGCGGCGGACGTCATCAGGGAGGCAATTTTCAGGGGTGCTGACAACGGCATCCTCCTCACCGACCGCAAGCTCGGCGGTTCCGACACTCTCGCCACAAGTTACGCCATCGCTCAGGCTATCAAGACGATAGGCAACTATGACATCGT
>JAFXMJ010000416.1 GCA_017530465.1 Bacteroidales bacterium | reverse complement strand
GTCGGCAACAACGAGATAGATTTCAAGCGTCCGTGGCAGAGGTTCACGATGTTTGAGGCGATAGAGCATTATACAGGTGTTGACATTTCGGAGATGGACGAAGCCCAACTCTCAGAGACCTCCAAGAAGTTTGGCGTGGAGGTCGATAGCACAATGGGCAAGGGCAAACTCATCGACGAAATTTTTGGCGAGACCTGCGAGGCCAAGATTATTCAGCCTACTTTCATCACCGACTATCCCGTGGAGATGTCGCCGCTCACCAAAAAACACCGCAGCAAGGAAGGCCTTGTGGAGCGTTTTGAGGCTATCTGCAACGGCAATGAGCTTTGCAACGCTTATTCGGAACTCAACGACCCGATTGATCAGCGTCAACGTTTTGAAGACCAACTTCTTCTCGCCAAGCGCGGCGACGAGGAGGCTATGGTTTTGGACGAGGACTTCCTCACCGCCATCGACCACGGTATGCCCCCGACGGCAGGTGTTGGCATCGGCATCGACCGCCTTACGATGATTATGACCAACAGCGAATCCATCCAGGACGTATTGTTCTTCCCGCAGATGAAACCCGAGAAGAAGTTTGAATACGACCCCGTGGAAGCCTACACAGCCATTGGCGTGCCGGCGGAGTGGGTGCCCATAATCCAAAAACTCGGTTTCCTCAAAGTGGAAAACCTCGCCACCGCAAAGTTCGGCAAACTCTTCAACGACCTCTGCGGCATCAACAAGAAGGGCAAGATGAACCTCACCAACCCGACTCAGGACGATGTAAAATCGTGGGTGGAGAAGGCCGGCGAAAAAATCTCATAAAAAATTTGCACATCCCGAAAAATCTCCGTACCTTTGCGCACGAAAATTTTTTCAATTAAACAATACACATATAATAATTACAAAAAATGCCTGTTAAAGTAAGATTAGCAAGACAAGGTAAGAAGGGCTACGCACACTACGCGATAGTGATTGCCGACTCAAGAGCGCCACGTGATGGCCGATTCATTGAAAAGATTGGTACTTACAACCCCAACACAGTACCGCAGCAAGTCGATATAAAGTTCGAGAGGGCTTTGTATTGGATTCAGACAGGCGCTCAGCCTACCGACACTTGCAGGTCGCTCCTTTCTATGAAGGGAGTATTGCTCAAAGACCACCTTCTCCGTGGCGTCAAGAAGGGCGCACTCACCGAGGAGCAGGCCGAGAGCAAGTTCCAAGCCTGGGTTTCCGACAAGGAAGCCAAACTCAACGCCAAGAAGGAAGCCAAGCTCAACGCCAAGAAAGAGGCTGCAAGCAAGGCTCTTGCCGAGGAGACCAAGAAGAAGGAAGCAAAACTCGCCGCAGTAGCCGCCAAGAAGGCAGAAGAAGCAGCCGCAGAGGCTGCAAAGAAAGCCGAAGAAGAGGCAGCAGCCGCAGCAGAGAATGCAGAGTCGCAACCCGCAGAAGCAGCAGCACCCGCCGATGAACCCAAAGCTGAGTAAATACTTCGACAAGTCCAAGTTGACTAAACTCGGCGAAATCGTTGCATTCAAAGGCACCAAGGGGGATGTTGTGCTAAGGCTCGACAATCCTAATTACGACATCAACAGTCAGGAACCCGTACTCGTCGAAACTGACGGGTACTTGGTTCCTTTTTTCGTACAAGAGGATTCGGTGTTCTATGCCAAAAACGGCGACATCTCGCTCCGTTTCGACACCATACAATCCAACGAAGATGCCGACAAGGTGGTGCGCAAGCCGGTATATGTCTCCAACGACGACCTCGTGGTAGATGAAGACGAAGACGACGAATACAACGACTTCAAGTACGCCAATTACGATGTGTTTGACCAAAACGACGTATTGCTCGGCAAGATAGTCGATATTGATGACATCCCCGGCAATCCGTTGATAATCATACACAACGCTTTTGGTGAAGAAATCCTTGTGCCGCTCAATGGCGCAGAAGTACTCGCCGAAAACGATACTATCCGCACCATAAAACTCTCAATCCCCGACGGACTATTGGACATCAACCGATGAAAGACTCCCTTGTAACTCTCCGCGCACTCGAACCCGACGATGTTGACTACCTCTACGCTTGGGAAAACGACCCCGAAATTTGGAAAGTCAGCGCGACGATTGCGCCGTTTTCGCGGCACAGTCTGTTGGAGTACATCGCCGATTCGTTGACGAAAGATGTCTTTGAGATGCATCAAGTGAGGCTCATCATCGTAGAAAACCTCAGCCAAAAGCCTGTGGGCGCGATTGACCTCTACGACGTATCTGTACCCGATATGAGGGCGTCGGTTGGCATCAGCATCAATGCCACAGAACGCCGCCGCAACGGATTGGCTACAAGCGCGTTGAGATTGTTGACAGAATACGCCTTCGATATATTGGGATTGCACCAACTCCACGCCCGCATCAGCATTGGCAACGAGGCAAGCCGCCGACTATTCGCCAAATGCGGGTTCACAGAAAGCGGCATCCTTAGACAATGGCATCGCACCCCCGACGGATGGGAGGATCAGGTGGAGATGCAACTGATAAATTGAAAATATTTTTTGTTTCTATTAATATAATGTGTACCTTTGCGACACATTAAAAATAGAAACGTCAAACTTATAAAACATTAAATCACAAACAAATGGCAAAGATGAATTTTGGCGGTGTCGAGGAAAACGTAATGACCCGCGAAGAATTTCCATTGGAAAAAGCACGTGAGATATTGAAGGACGAGACCATCGCCGTAATTGGTTATGGTGTACAGGGTCCTGGACAGTCGCTCAACCTCCGCGACAACGGCTTCAACGTAATCGTAGGACAGCGTGAGGGCAAGACCTACCAGAAGGCTGTCAACGACGGTTGGGTACCCGGCAAGACTTTGTTCTCCATCGATGAGGCTTGTCAGAAGGCAACTATCATTATGTGCCTCCTCTCCGACGCAGCAGTAATGTCGGTATGGCCCAAAATCAAGCAGTACCTCACCGCAGGCAAGGCTCTCTACTTCTCGCACGGCTTTGCAATCACTTGGAACGACCGCACCGGTTGCGTTCCTCCTGCCGACATCGACGTCATTATGGTTGCTCCCAAGGGTTCGGGCACATCGCTCCGCACGATGTTCCTCGAAGGCCGCGGCCTCAACTCTTCCTACGCCGTATATCAGGACTACACCGGCAAGGCTATGGATCGTACCCTCGCACTCGGCATCGGCATCGGTTCGGGTTACTTGTTTGAGACCACATTCCAACGCGAAGCAACATCCGACCTCACCGGCGAGCGTGGTTCGCTTATGGGCGCAATCCAAGGCTTGCTCCTCGCTCAGTACGAAGTATTGCGCGAGCACGGTCATTCGCCTTCTGAGGCATTCAACGAGACTGTTGAGGAACTCACTCAGTCGCTTATGCCCCTCTTCGCAAAGAACGGTATGGATTGGATGTACGCCAACTGTTCTACCACCGCACAGCGCGGCGCGTTGGATTGGTTTCCGAGATTCCACGACGCTGTGAAGCCCGTTCTCGAATGGCTCTACCTCTCCGTTAAGACCGGCAACGAGGCTCAGATTTCCATCGATTCCAACTCCAAGCCCGACTACCGCGAAGGCCTCGAAAAGGAACTCAAAGCCCTCCGCGAGAGCGAAATGTGGCAGACCGCCGTTACGGTTCGCAAACTCCGTCCGGAAAACAACTAATCGTTTCCACGTCTGTGGATTTGAGTAGATAAAACAGCCGCCGCAAGGTCTTGGATGACAAGAATTTGCGGCGGCTTTGTTTTTTTTGTTTTAAATAAATTTTCCCACCCAATCGGTCAATGGCAGCGGAAGGCTCAGCAAGCCGTCGTTAAATTTTAGGTTGTTGCCGCTGATGCGGATACGTTTGTGCGGGGAAAATTTGTTGCAATAGACAGAAAGACTGCGTCCGCTGATACGGCTGTCTGACTTGACCTCCACGGGTACAATGTCGGTGTCGGTCTGCAAAACAAAATCGACTTCGGCTGTGTTGCCCGATGACCAAAAATACGGCACAAAACCATTGGCAACCAATGATTGAAGTACAAAATTCTCCGCCATCGCCCCTTTGAACTCTGTGAAATACGCACCGCCATCGGCAATGGCAGCCGCCGACAATCCCGCCAAATGTCTCAACAATCCGCAGTCGGAGGCATATATTTTGAAATTGTCTATCGTGGCATACGCGCTGAGAGGCATTCCGGGCTTTGAAATTCCACAAACGCGGTGTACGAGTCCCGCATTTTCGAGCCACAGCAAAGCATCTTCGTATTCTCGCGCCCTTGCACCCGGCTTTACGACATTGTAAATGAATTTTTTGTTGGCTTTGGCAAGTTGAGACGGCAACGATTTCCAAAGCATCTCTATGCGGTTGTTTTCCACCGACGAGGTGTATTTGGAAAAATCGAGCCTGTACAAATTGAGTATGCCGTGCTGTATGACGTCCACATCCT
>JAFXMJ010000044.1 GCA_017530465.1 Bacteroidales bacterium | reverse complement strand
GAAAAGGGCAACCTCTTTGACGGTTACGACCAGACGGACGATTTTCCGGGCATTGTCCCCAACACCAAAAAAGCCGTCAACGTGGGCGGTTGGCACGATGCGGGCGATTTTGACCTTAGGGTGGAGTCGCAGGCCAACGAATGTTATAACCTCGCGCTCGCTTACGAATGTTTCAAGCCCGAAATCGACGTTACCGCCATCGATTGGAAAAACCGCGTTGTGGAGATTCATCAGCCCGACGGCAAAAACGACATCCTCCAACAGATTGAGAATGGCGCAATGACCATTGTGGCGGGTTACAATGCGTAGGGAAGGCTTTACAGGGGCATTATTTGCAATTCGTTGCGTCAATACACACTCCTCGGCGACGCTTCCGCAATGACCGACAACATCCCCGGCAACGACGACGACCGCCGCGTCTATACCGAAAACAATCCTTCCCGCGAACTCTCCACTGCGGCTGGTTTGGCGGCGGCTTACCGCACGTTGAGGGGTTTCAACGACACCCTCGCCAACCGTTGTTTGCAGATTGCGGAGAATGTTTACAATCAACACAAAGATGTGAAAGGTTATGCGTCGTTTGCAAAGTATCAGGCTGATGCGGAATTATTTTTGGCTACGGGCAAGCGTCCTTACCTCGACCATATTTTGACGTTGACGGATTCTATCGGCAAGTACATTGGATATTGCGGATGGTATTTGGCGAGGATTGAGGATTATTGCAAGGGTCAATCGAAAGACAAAAAATGTCAGGCATTTTCCAAGGCGTACCGCGCCGCGTTGCCGCAATATGCCGCTCAACTAAGGGTTTCCACATCGGAAAACCCCTACGGCGTGCCTTACCGTCCCAACATCTGGGGCGCGGGTTGGGATATTCAGAGGTTTGGATTCCAACATTATTTCTTGGCGTCGCAATATCCCGACGTGTTCTCCAAAGAGCCTGTATTTGACGCGCTCAATTTTATTTTGGGCTGTCATCCGGGCTTAAATAGGTCGTCGTTTGCATCGGGCGTTGGCGTGGAATCTGCCACCGTTGGTTATGGTCTCAACCGTGCCGATTGGTCTTACATACCGGGCGGCGTGGTCTCCGGCACGGGGTTGATACGCCCCGACTTCCCCGAACTCCTGCGTTTTCCGTATCTCTGGCAGCAAGTGGAATACGTCATCGGCGGCGGCTCGTCGCATTATATGTTTTTGGTATTGGCGGCGGAAAAGTTGGGGGAGAGGTAATTAAAACTCGTTTTCGTTCAGGAAGTTGATGGCGTCTTCATATTCCTGAGCCGCAGCAAGCTCGAAGTATTCTTTGGCTTTTTTGAGGTTTTGCTTTACACCTTCGCCATTGTAATAACATTTGCCGAGAGAAAACTGAGCCTCCGCATATTGTTGATTGGCAGCCTTTATGAACCACTTTACAGCTTCGGCTTCGTCTTCACGCACCCCAGTGCCATAGTAATAGCAATTGCCAACATTGTGCTGCGCCTCGGCAATGCCCTGGTCGGCTGCTTCCTTGTACCATCTGAACATTTCCTTTTGGTTTCCTTTGATGTAGCCTAAATCATAGTAATCGCCGAGTTTTAATTGTGCGTCGGCATTGCCCTGTTCTGCTGCAAGTTTGTACCATTGTGCCGCCTTATTATAATTTTGTTTGACGTCGCAGCCGAGGTCATAACGGTCGCCAAGTTCCACCTGTGCGTAAGGGTTGCCATCTTCGGCGGCTGCAATTACGTCGTCGAGTTCTGCGTCCTCCCAATTGACGTCGTTTTCATATTCTTCGTCTTCCACGTTATCGTCTTCGTGATTGTCATAATCGTCGTCCTCCACTTGTTCGCGTGTCGGCGACTGGACGTTTTTGGCGGGTGTTGTGGCGTCGAGTCCAAAATGATGGAAAAATTCGTCCTTGAAATATTTGGCGTATTCTGCGACGTATTTTACCACCTGACAGGAACGCAAACCACGGTTTTTGAGCGATTCGGGAAGGATGTCCTCATTGAAACTGCCGCTGAAAACCACTGGCGTTATTCTGTCGAGACCCACTGTTTCTATCGCGAGACCAATCTCTTCGTAATACCAATCGCGCTTGCCGGGCACTTCGGGGCGGTCGAATGAGCCTTCTGTTACCACGAGGATAAAACGCTCTGTATTTTGCAACGCCTCGCGTATCTGCTTGTCGAATGTGCCTTCCGTTATAGAATCGACATCATAAAACACATTGTAATCGCTGAGCAATCCTACGAGATAACTGCCGCACACCGTGCCGTTATTTGCCCTGCGGTAACTGATGAAAAAGTCGTATTTCTTTTTTGCTGCCATTTTTCAGTTTTTTGTTTTGATTGTGCAAATGTAATAATTAAAATTTAATTGTAAAAAACAAATGTTATCTTTGCAGTATGAAAAATTTTATTCCCATATTGAGCATTACGGGTTCCGATTCGACGGGCGGTTCGGGCATTCAGGCGGATGTCAAGACTATTTCGTCGCTCGGTGGGTACGCCGTTACCGCAATTACAGCCATTACCGTCCAAAATTCTCGGCAGATAGTTTCGATACAAAATATTGATACTGAGTTGGTTTTGGCGCAGATAAAGACTGTCTTTGAGGAAATCCACCCCAAAGCCGTCAAGATAGGCCTTGTCCGCGAAAAGGAAACTGTAAGGCGGCTTTCTCAGGAGATTATCAGGACAGAAAACATCGTCGTTGATGCTGGTTTCCTGAGTTCGAGGGACGAACAACTCGTGGGCGAGGACGTGGCAAATGCTTTTATAGAATACGTATTGCCAATTACCAAAGTGTTGATTATCAAATGCAAAGAAGCGGAGGCATTGCTCAAAACCAAAATACAGACCGCGCAAGAAATGCACGATGCAGCCGTCAGATTTTTGGATTATGGAGTAAAGACGGTGCTGTTGCAGGGCGGACATTGCGCGAAAGGGATTTTGACGGATATTTTCGTTGATTGTCAGGATGTTGATAAGCCGATGTATTT
>JAFXMJ010000415.1 GCA_017530465.1 Bacteroidales bacterium | reverse complement strand
CTCGTCCTGACAGTTGATGACAAGCCCCGACGGTTCGCGCTCGACGCTGCGGATGTAGCCTGCAAATTCTTGGTGCAGCTCGCCGTCGTAACCAAGTGAAATCTTGACAGGCATATCGCGCTTGATGTCTTCTATTTCCTTGATGTAGCGGTTGTAAACCATTGACGGCAGCTTGATGAGCGCGCTGTCGGTGAGGTTTTCTGTGTCGCAGGTGATTTCCACGCTGTCGAGGAGTTGCAGCTGTTTGCCGTCTATCTCTATTTTCCAGTCTATTTTGAACATAATTGATTGAAGCAGTTGAAGGTCATAGTAGAAGGTTTGTGCGCACATCGTCAGACTTGCATTTGAGGGTGTAAGTCTGGTTTTCCTCGCCTTTGGTAAAGGGGAAGTCGTAGGATTCAATGACTATACGTGTGATGCCGTAGCAGTCGCGGAGGAATGGACAGAGGATTTCAACGTTGCTGTCAGCCTCTATGTATTGCCTGAGCCTGGACACAAGCTGTTCTATACTTGTGTCTTCTCCTGCAATCAATACGCCCGCTATTGTAACATTCCAATCGCCTGTACGCCACTTTTCTTTTATAGAGCCTCGCGTCTCGCCGTCGTATCTCGCCACATTGCGGCATACAATGTCGTTTTTACCGCTTACGGAGACTAATGGATCGAGCGGCAACTCGAACTTCTTGCCAGTGGACGACAGCAACAATGTGACCGGCGTTATCGTTTGCTCGTATGGTATGTCGAATGGCTTGGTCATTGTTTCCAACGCCTTTTTTACGCCTGGTAGTTTCTGCGCCATCGTGAGCGGGTTGTAGCCAAGAGCAGGGGTGAATATGTCGCCCAGTGTATATGTCCTTATCATTTTTCGCTATTTTTGTATTGTGCGGCTATTTTTATGTCGCCGGGGTTCACTGTCATTTTTTCTATCTCTATGCCATCCATTCTGAAGTTTTCGTAGATGGAATGGCGGATGAAGTCGGTCTCGTTGTCGTTGACATAATCGCCGATACCTACGCCAAGCAACGGGCTTTCCTTCCACTCGCCGGGATGCGATACGAGTATGAGGTATTGGTTTTGCTGCGAGGTGTCGCCAATGCTGACGCCGTTTTTGCCGACAAGGATGTCGCCAGTCTCGCTGTCTATCTGGATGCCTATCATATTATTGTAATTAAAATGGTTATACCGCCGTCTGTGCGGAGTACAGGACACGGAGCAATTGCGATGTGAATGTGTCCACTGTTTCTTGTGCGTTGTCGGCAGGAGTGCCGTTAAAGTTCACAGTCTCCACCATGTTGCCGAGGTTGATGGTTATCTGCGTGTTGCGCGTGCCGCCGGATGCAACTGCCTCCGCTCCCTGCTTGGTGGCGTTGGAGAGGTCGCCGCCTCCGTTTTTCGTATATGTGTTGCTGGTTACGGCGTTTTCAAGCGTGTGTTGTGTGCCGTTGTCGTTTGGAGTATCAACAACATCTGGTGCTTTTTTCGCATCTTCTGGATTTATCGCGTTGATGCTGTCTCTGAATCCATTGACGTATTCTTGCACTTTTTTTGCCCAGTCCCACCCCGTAAGTTCTGCCACCCAGCCGAGCAACTGTTGTACTGGGTACAGCACCATGTCCAATATGCAGACTCCAATGCGTTTGAGTCCTGCAATGATACCGTCATTTTGAAATGCTGATACAATGTCGTCCCAATACCGCTTGATTGTCATTATGACGTTGATGATAAGCCCTAATGGACCGAGTATGAAGGTGAGAGCTGCACCCCAGCGGTCGTATGCGTCAATTACTTTGTATATCAACGCTATCAGAGCGGCAATGCCTATTACAATGAGCGCGATGGGGTTGGCTGACATCACCGCGTTCACAACGCTACACACAGCAGCCAACGTGCCCAATACGCCGATGAATACACCTACGGTGTCTATGTTGTCGGCTATGAGGTCAAATACCGGCGTAAGAAACTCTGCCACGCTCGTTATCGCGGGCAGCACTTGGTCGGTGATTACGGGTAGTATCTTATCTGTGATAAGTGGCAGTATTATTTCCACAATTGGCAATGATTGTTCAAAAATTTCGTTCTTTATCTCGTCAAAGCTCGATTTTATGTTAGCTATGCGACCGCTCAATGTGTTTTTCAATGAGCCCTCCGTCGAGCCGTAGAACTGCCCTTTTTCGTAGGAACCGTCTGCAGAGTTAGCCTTCGCCTCCACCTCGTTGTAGGTGTATTGTGTTTTTCCTTCCTTGTCCTTGTACGATAGCTGCGTTGCATGTATAAAGGCGTCCTTCACCATATCCGAAGTTATCAGTCCTTTGGACATCATGGTATTGAGTTCGTCCTTAGACTTGCCAAGTTCCTTCTCCATCTGGTTAAAAGGGTTGAAACCTGCACCCACCATCTGTTTCCAGTCCTGCGTCTGCAACACGCCAAGTCCCGACATCTGCGAGAATGCCATCGCGAGCGAGTTCATCTTGTCCTTGCTGCCCATCGCTATGTCGCCCAATGCCTCCGTTACTTGGAACGAGGTTTCTGTGTCAACGCCGTAGCCAAGCATCATCTTGATGTTTTCGTTGATGGCGGTCGTGCCGTAGAGTTTTGCCGCGTCGGTGGCGCGAATGTCTTTGGCAAGTTTTTCGGCTGCGCCTCGGTCTCCGTACAGCAGTGTCTCGAAGTCACTGACGGCGTTCTGGCGCGCCATACCTTCTTCAAAGATTGGGGTGAATATGCCAGCAGCAACTGACGCGACGTTTCTTGCGCTCTGAACGGCTACGCCGATTTTGTTGAAGTTATCAAGGAAACCTTCTTTGACATCCTTGCCCGCTTTTTT
>JAFXMJ010000414.1 GCA_017530465.1 Bacteroidales bacterium | reverse complement strand
TAAACGAATTTATTGCATATTCGTAAAATTCGCCGTCGCTTGAGACATTAGTTTTTATGTAATTAATTGTAATACAAATTGTTTAATCTGTTTTATTCGGTGATAATTTTTTTTAAGAAAGAGCCGTTTGTAATTTCCTACTCGGTTTTGATTATTTTAAACTTTTTGATTATTTTTGTGTCATTAATATAAAAATAATCATTATGATAAGAAAAACCACAATCATCGCGGCGATGTGCGTCACAACGTTGACAGCCGCCGCGCAGACCGACGAAGAAAAAGATTCTATCGCGCTGCAACGACACGACGTCATCGTTGTTACGGGCACTCGCAACGCCACTTTGCTCCGTCAAATTCCAATGACTGTAACGTCCATCACGGGCGATCAACTCTCCGCCAACTACCAGACATCGGTTATACCGACCATTATGGAACTCACACCCGGACTTTTCTCCACGTCACGAGGCGTCATCGGCTACGGTATCTCCACCAATTCAGCCGGCGGTATGAAGATACGCGGTGTTGGCGACGGCAGCAACCTCCTCGTTGTCATCGACGGTCAGCCGCAATACGCCGGACTTATGGGACACCCCATACCCGACGCATATATGGGAATGATGGCAGAAAAAATCGAAGTCCTTCGCGGCCCTGCATCGGTGCTCTACGGCTCCAACGCGATGGGCGGAGTCATCAACATCGTGACCAAAAAAGCCACTGAGGATGGCTACAAGGGCAGTCTTAACCTTGGCGCGGGTTCTTACGGCACGGTGACGGCGGAGAGCAACAATATGATTCGCAGCGGCAAATTTTCCGCAATTGCCAACCTCAACTACCAACGCACCGACGGGCACCGCCCGCTCTCCGACTTTGAACAGACCGCTGGTTTTGTAAAATTGGGCTACGATTTCAATGCAAATTGGAAAACTGCGGCGGACATCGACCTGACCCACTTTGAATTCCGCAACCCAGGCCCCACCGACGCTCCCCTACTCGACTTCCGTGGCAAAATCACTCGCGGACTTGCAAGCGTTTCTGTATCAAATTCTTACGGCAAGACCGACGGCACAATCCGCGCCTTCTACGACTGGGGACACCACGACATCGACGACGGACACACCGCCGACAAGCCCGCCACCGACTATTATTATATGCACAATGACCACATCGCCGGCATAACAGCGTTCCAGAATCTTAGGATTTTTACAGGCAATAATATCACCTTCGGCTTTGATTATCAAAACTTTGGCGGCGACGCTTGGCAGGAGTTGAAGAGCAACGGCACTCACAAATCCGACTACACCACCGAAGACCAAAACGAAATTGCGGGCTACATCGACATCCGCCAAGGCATCACGGGACTTGTAACATTGGATTTTGGACTCCGCGTCGATCACCATTCGCAAGTTGGCACCGAGATTGTACCACAAGGCGGAATCGTGTTCCATTTCCCCAAAACACAAGATGTCAAGTTGTTGGTTTCCAAAGGATTCGCCAACCCCGTAATCAGGGATATGTATATGTTTCCGCCGCACAACGACGCCCTCGAACCTGAGCGTATGATGAATTACGAACTCGCATACCTCAAACGCGGCACCAACGGCACATTTGGACTTACGATGTTTATAGTTGACGGCAAAAACAAAATCGAGACCCACCGCCCGCCGGAAGTGCCCAAGCCAATCAACTTGAACACAGGCACTTTCCACAATTACGGTTTTGAGATAGAGGGTGACTATTCCTTCGGTCGCTGGTGGACATTGAACGCCAACTATTCGTACCTCTATATGAAAAAACCGATTACCGGCGCACCCGAAGGCAAACTCTACCTCGGCGCGACCTACAAGCACGGCTCTTGGACCGCCAACGCTTCCATTGAGAACATTTCGGGACTCTACATCACCACCGGCGACGACCCAATCAAGGAAAATTACACCCTCGTAAACACCTCGTTGGGCTACAACATCAACAAAATGGTGCGCCTCTACGTTCGCGGCGAAAACCTTATGGCTGAACGCTATCAGACCTACGCAGGATTCCCGATGCCCAAAGCAACGTTTATGGGCGGCATAAAACTTGATTTTGGAAAGTAATTATCAAAAAAATTTGTATATTTGTCCCCAAAACACTAACATCCGAATTATGAAAAACACATTATTTGCAGCAATATTCTCAACCTCAATATTGCTGACGGCGTGTGGGGGCAGCGGCAGCAACAATGGCAACGGCGATGGCGGCAATGCTTCCAACGCTGATGCCACAATTGCCGCAACACCAGCTCCCAAAAGCGCGGACAGCAACGTCGATTGGGAGAAGCCGCTCTACGTCATCAACGACAAGGGCGACACCTTGGAAACGTGGACTTACAACGACAAAGGATACGTCATCAGAAATTGCAGCCGTTACGATTTAATCGACGATTGTGACTACAAATACGACGAACAAGGACGCCTGATATGGAAATACTGCCTCAACACAACTGGCAACGACCACGAATCGGAATACAAATACGCCTACAAGGGCAACGTACGCATTGGCGAAGGCAGCGAAATGGCGGAGGGCTGGCAGTCGTATTTTGACGTCAAGGAAATCACCTATTACCTTGATGCAGAGTGCAAATACGACACCCTGACGGAAAATTACGAGATGGAAATTCCTTGGGACGACGCCGACAATCCGCACAACCACGACATCACCGACGCCAAGCCTTCCAACTACGTCACCAAACAGTATAAGAAATTTGGCGACAAATACCTCGTCGTAGAAGAAAAATCCTTCCGCCGCGACTACGACGACGAGAGCAAACTCATCAATTCGTTCAGATTCATTTACGAATACAACGACAAAGGACTCCTAACCAAAGAAACAGAGTACGACAGCAATCAAAAACTCTCAGCAACAATCACTTACGAATACAACGCCGACAATCTCATAATCAAAAAGACATACGACAACGGCACTAATAAAACTGTCACCACATACACCTACAACGACAATGTGCAGACGGAAACCAACAGCGAAGGCACATTCAAGACTTTCTACCAACAGAAATGAAATTAATAACTACAATATTTCTGCACCTTGCGACGGCGGCAATAGTCGCCGCGCAGGGCGTGGATTTCAATACGCTGAAAGCAACAAGCCGCAAAATCACTTTTCCCGACGGCACAACAGCGGCATATAAGGCTTACGAGCGAATCCGTTACATCGACAATGCAATAGACACCAACTCGCAGTGCCTCAGCGTTTTTGTACCCGACAATGCACAATCCGACGCGCCAATTATATTGAAGGCTTATACCCCCGACTTCCGCAGCGCAACGCCACAACTCCCCTCGCCCACCGACGAAACAGGCATCGCATTACGCAACGGCATTGTGGTTTGCATTGTTGGTTGTCGTGGTTACAACTCTATGACTCTCAACACCATAGAGAAACAAAACGGCAAAAAAAAGAAGAAAAAAAAGGCTACATCCACCGAAACCGACGTCGCCTATTGCGGCAAACTTCCCGCGCCGCTCATCGACCTCAAAGCCGCCGTGCGTTACCTCCGCGCCAACGACAACGCCATCCCCGGCTCGTCCGAAAAAATAATTGCCACCGGCAGTATGGCGGGCGGCGGACTTGCGGCACTTTTGGGCGCAACAGCCGACAATCCTCTGTACGACAACGCATTAGAGGTTGTTGGCGCGGCAAAATGCTCGGACAAGGTTATGGCTGTGGCGTGTTTTGCACCGCTTACCGACCCACTGATGTCGGCACGCAGCGGCGAATGGCTCGTGGACCACAAGGGCGACTACACCCGTCAATTGGACACGTTGGCACTCCTGATACCCGAAAGCGAAACGCCGCTCACCACAAATACTTATCGCAACTACCTGAAAGAGATATTGTTTGAATCGGTGCAGCGCGACCTGTCGCTCGGCATTGCAATCCCCGACGACGTGGGCCCCGATTATTATTACGATTCGCACGAGCAAGACGACTACGCATTGAATTTTGACCTCAATGAATACCTGACCGCCGTCCGCGCCATCGCGCCCAAAAACGGCTACCGAAATTATTTCAACGCCCTCGCCACCAAAGCCTACGGCGAGCAACCGTCAGACGCTTACGCATTGAGCATCAAGCAGATGAACATAATCTACCACCTCGCCTACCCCACCCCGACAATACCGCGCCGATGGTACATCCGCCACGGCACACTCGACGCATCAGTGCCAATCACCGAAAGCATCACCCTCGCCGCAATGCTCTCAAATATGGGCAACGACGTGGATTTTGAAGTGCAATGGAGCGGCGGATACGATTGTTGGGAATTGGTGGAATGGATTAAGGGGTTATAATAATAACCACGTGAGCCTCAACCATTTGCATAACTATGCATACCACCCAAGAAGTAATTTACGCCAAAATACGTCATCAGCACTGTGAGAAATGCAAGTACAAAAAAAAGGTGCTGATGGCGGTTGTTTTGAAGGAATTTTAGCGAAATTCTATGAAAACCGACGGCGTAAATCATAAAAGTTATCAATGCCCAAGTTTCTTTCGGGTCCCAACTCCAATATCGTCCCCACGAAATATTTGCCCAAACTGCACCCAAGAAAATTCCTATACCTAATAGAATTTCAGCGGGATAGAGCATTATGCGGCTCAAGATGGTGAGTTGCGAAAGTTTTTCTTCGTCTTTGATAAAAAACGAAAATATTCCATTGAAAAATGTGAACGCCAACAGCGCGTAAGCAATCATAATTGTGGAAACGTGCGCACTGAGAATCGGCGAATTTAAAACCGGCATCAATGGCGTAATTTGCGGATTTCGCTGACCGAGCCACGCCACCAAAAGCGTAAATCCCGAAATCAAAAATCCAAACGGCGTAAGAATTTTGATTTTGTTGCCGAAAATCAACGCTAAAATCATAATTACCAACGACATAAATAGCATTGTTTCATAACCGTTGCCCATTGGAACTCGTCCCGAAATATACCATCGCAAAACGTATCCGCAAAGGTCAAAAAACAATGAAATTATCAACAAAATTCTGAGTGTTTTGAACACGATTTTTGGAAATTGTTTTGCAAAAATCATTACAAAAAACGCCAAAAATCCTATGGTAAGATTTGCCATAAAAAGGATTTTTGCAAAATTGATTTTGTTGTAAATAATTTCGGCGTTAATCTTTGATTCTGAGATTTTTACGTCCGATTCTTGAAACAATTTTCCACCGGTGAGCATTAGAATCAAACCGATTTTTTCATCGGTTTCGCGCACGGCTTTTGTGATTTCAAAATCGTTGAGACGGTAATTTTCGTTTTCGTCAAAAAAATCGGCAAACGAAGCGTATTTTTCTACGCCAAGTTGACGTTGCAACGCGGCATCTTTTATCAAAATCATCTTTTCGTCTTTCCAAACTTGCGGACTATAAATCCACCCGCAAACCACCTGTTCGGCAGTGAGATTGTGATAGTTTGGCTTGCCGTAAATCTTTGATACAAAATCTCTTGCCATTGTATTGAACGGTGCAATTCTACCGTTATAAACAATCTGTTTTGTGGCTATTTTGTCAGACTCTTCAAACGAAATTGTTGGGATTTTTTTTGTCTGCGAATTGGCGTTTAGGCTTAGACAAATAAGCGCGACAAACAGTCCACCTTTTTTTAATGCGGGATGTCGCAAAAGATTCACGAAATCAGCCTTTTTTGAAAACAAAATCCAAAGTCCCGACAACGCAAAAAGCACATAACCAAGATATGTAAGCGGCGTTCCATACGGGTCGTAATTAACTGACAGAATGGTTCCTCGGTAATCTTCGTCGAAACTTGTTTGATAAAAACGATAGCCGTTTTTCTTGAAAATATTGTTCATAGAAATAACGGATTTTTCATTGTCGTTTACCGTAATATGACTCTCAAAATCTTGTGGCATAGTGGTTCCCTGATAGTTTTTGATAAGAAAACTGTCTAATTGAATTTTGAAACCGAGATTTTCCTTAAACATATTTTCTTTTAGCACAAAGAAATCTGCCGACTCTTTTTCGCGCAAATGTAGCAATCCTTCTTTGCTTGTTATTTTGGTTAACAATGCACCTAAAAGAATGATTATCAGACTAATATGCAGTACAAATACCGGCAGTTTTTTGTACAGTTTTTTCACAATTACCACTGCCGCTCCCACTGTCAATACCGCCCAAATTCCCACAAACCAATATGTGGAATATACCTTTTCATCAGCAATCGACTGTGTAAAAAACGTTGCCACCGCCATTGCAAGAATGACGGCGGAAAAGGAGGAGAGAATGGTGATTTTTAATATTTTGCGCATAATAATTGAATATTACGGAGCGTAAACGAGTTACGCCCTTACCACCGCCATACATTCCATCTCAATCAGCCAACCCGGACGGCAGACGGGGGCGAGGGTGATTACCATTGGGACATTGCCGAAGGTTTCTTGCATAATCTTTGTTACCACTTGATAATCAGCCACATCGCGAAGATAACAGATGATATGTGCAATATCGTTGAACGATGCGCCGCCTTCGTTGAGCAATGCGCGGACGTTTTCTATCATTCTGAGTGTCTGCGCTTTGATGTCGCCGGGGGCAACGATATTTCCCTTGTTGTCGATGCTTGCCGTGCCGGAAATTATCACGTGGCGACGGTC
>JAFXMJ010000413.1 GCA_017530465.1 Bacteroidales bacterium | reverse complement strand
TCGGCGTTGCAGCATCTAAGGCACGCCAAGCACGATGTCATCCTATTTCACGTGATGGACAAGAAGACCGAACTCGACTTCGATTTTGAAAACCGCCCCTATAAATTCGTAGATATGGAAAACGGCGGACAGATTGCACTCAATCCATTGGAATACAAAGAGATATACAGAGAATTGTCGTCAGGCTTTTGCGGACGTCTCAGGAGTCATTGCGGTATGTATGAAATGGATTACGTCGCTGCCGACGTCGCATTGCCATTCAAAGATATTCTCGCCCCATTCTTGATAAAAAGAGCCGTACTGCATTAGATACGCGGACAGGCGATTACACTGTGGCGTTTCTTGGAACGAGCCTTGGGCTGGAATTCGTACTGGACAGAAAGCTCGTGGCTGCCACCTGTGGAGCTGAGGAGGTGTCCAATCGTGAAGTCGTAGCTGTATCCGATGTGGAGATTGAAGATTTTGTAGCCGAGAAGCACCGTGAGAGCATCGAGATTGCTATAAGATTCGGCGCGGATGGCTACCGGGATGCCCCTGAGCCAGCAGCCCAATGTGAAGGGATCTTTATGCCAATAGCAGCCGAGGCTGAGGTTGTCCGCCTGCTTGGTGAAATCGTACAAGAATGTGAATCTTACGTGCTGCATATCTGCCTTGCTCTGACGACCCTTTGTAGCGGTCTGCGGTGCGCCTACATAAATGGTTGCGCCACCAATGAGAGTCACTTTCATATTCTCATGGTATGTATCGTCGTCATAGAGCGATGCCTTGGGACGGAGAAGATGGTCAACAGAAATACCGCCAAAATACTTGTCGGATGTGGCGACGCACGATACCTGCATATCAAGGTAAGGCTTGCGAGGCATTGGTGCGCGTTCGTTGGTGGCGTTGGATACTTCGCCCATCTCGTCAATCATATCGCCGAATACGAGTTTTTCAAAATTGACGCTCCTCTGGTTATATTTGAAGCCAATGCCCGGCTTTACAATCCATTCCCTGGTGATATTGGTCTCCCAAGAGTAACAGATATCGATGGTGGTGAGGGCAAGTGCGCCATCACCAGCTTCATCCCTGAGTACCATAAGTCCTACGCCGCTATTAAGCTTCGGGAGGTGCTGGTCGTATGCGAGGGCGTATGTATTGAAAGTGCCCACTTCCGGCCACTGGTTGCGGTAGTTGAGCGACACCCTGCTGCCAAAACAATCCCCTGCATACGACGGCGCGAGGTACAACGGCGCGGCGTAAAACTGCGAGAACTGGATAATCTGTCCTTCGGCGGTGAGCGTCCGGGCGGCTATCAGAGTTGTAATTGTTATTATATATATTAATAGTTTTTTCATAACGGTACTCTTTTTTGCTCGTATCTTATTTGATAACGTTGATGATGTATATTTATTTTATGCCACCGCTATTTTTTTGAAATGTCATTCATCACACAGGGTCGGCATACGCTTGCAGATACGCTCCAAAATTTTTGCCAAATCTTGCGCCTGATACTCTATTTCTTCGGTTGCAATGTTAATTTTTGTTGTATTGAGGCCTGAGTAGTCGTTATTTAAGGCAGATTGAAGTTTTTTGCGGTTCTGTTGCAGGCGGTCGAAATCTTCCTTCATAAACTCCACGTCCTCCGTCATCCCCTCGGTGAAATCGTTGTCGAAGTGGCGGCGAATTATTTTTTCTTTTTGGAGGATAGAGAATATCTGGTCGCGGGCGTTGGCGATGGCGGCATCGAGTTTTTGGGCGGCAAGGCGGTTGTTTTCGTCCTCCTGACGCTGCATGTAGTCGTTGATGACAGCATTTGCTCGCTCACGGCACAGGCGGCAGTATGTGGAATTGACCTCGCTCTTGAGTTTTTCGCAGAATGATGTAGCCTCCGCACCCGGGCGCATAGATTTCAGCTGATTGACCTTGGCGGCAAACACCTTGGTATATTGCTCGTTTTCGATATTAGCGGTGATGGCATTCAGCTCCGACAATGCGGCATTGTCGCCAGTATGCTCGGGAAATTGTATCGAGTGGAGTATGGAAAGCGTCTTTTCGTTTTCTTCGGGGGTGTGGGTCTTGCGCACGGTATTGTATTCGTCGATGGCGAGCGCGGTGTTTTTGATGTTCTTGAGGTTGTTGTCGCCGTCGAGATAGCCCTCGGCATTGGTGATGATGGTCTGGTAAGTGGGCAGAAATTCGTTTTTGAATACGGGATTGTTGCCAAATTCCTTGATGCGCGACGACATCGTGGAGCGGAGCTTCATATAATCCTCGAATATCTGCAAAAACATCGGCCTGAAGTCGTCGGTGATGCGGTTTTTGTTGTTGAGGGTGTAATTGTTGATGCTCGACTTGAGGATTACAAATTCATTGAGATAGTCGATGAGCTTGAGCTCCTGCGTATAAATCTCCGGGCTGAGGAGCTGCGTTTCGTATGCTTTTTTCACCTTGGCGAGCCTTGCCTCCACTGTCTCGCTTGTGGTCTGGTCGCCGATGACCGGGTCGGAGGCGTATTTGGACTTGTAATTGACAATCACCATAAAAGGATACTGGGCGCACTTGACCAAAGAAGCTATCTTGTCGCGGTCGAGCTTTGGATTGTCGGTCTCGTCGATGTACTTGTAGAGCGGCTCGGGATCGATGCCCGCCGAACCCTGTTGCGATGGGATGAATGCATACACGCTCACCGACGCCACACGCTTGCTAAATCCTTCCTCCTCATAGAGCCTGATGGTGGAATTGAATTTGTACTCCTTGTTGTTGGTCTTGGAGGTAATGAGGCTGCCAAGCTCGCCCACGAGGGTCTTGGCGGCGGACAGCGGCGCACAAAAGTCGGATATGGATTTCAATTGCGTCGCCACAAAGTCAAAAATCTTGTTTGGAGTAGCCTTGGTGATGATGTCGATATTGATGTTGCAATCGATTTTGCTATTGCCAATAGACGTGAGAGGCAGATTGTCCATAAGCCTTATTGCCTCGTAGCTATCGGCGGTGTAGGTCTTCATCATGCCATCGGCAGCCTTGACGGTAAAATTGAATATCGGGTAGCTCAATTTGCCGAGAGCCGTACCGTCGATGCTCGCGGTGATGAGGATGTTTTCGGGTGCGGGCGACTCGGCGCGCTTTTTCTTGGGCAGTGCAGAATAGATGCCGTTGAGCGTGGTCTGGAATTTGGTGCCGTTGAATAGGTACATGTCCGACGTCAAGTAGTGCCACTCGCTATTGAACTCGTAAGGCACAGTCTTCTTAAATTCGGGATTGACCACAATGATGTCCTGCGCATTGGCTTGCGTCACCATTGCCATCAACATCAAAATGAATAATGGTTTCAATATCTTGTTTGTCATAAATGATTAAATAATTACAAATTGAAAAAAACGTGGAGACGCAAAATTTTGTTTTGTGGAGACGCAAAATTTTGTTTTGTGGAGACGCAAAATTTTGCGTCTCTACCGTTGCCGCCATCCGATTCTTGCGAGGCGCATGGTGGCCATCAGCAATATAGGATAAAACGCAGGATCATAGTGTTGTGGTATGATTGGTGCAAAAATTAGCATTGCGCCGGTGATGATGGCAGTCACCTTATAATACGTCTTCCAAAACGGCTTGCTTGATTTGACCGCCCACGCCGCCACCACGTGCGTCGGCAACGCCCAGATGAGGTTCATATTCCTTGCCGTCACCGTGTGCTCGGTAAAAAACCACATTACTATAAACAAAAGTCCAAACATGCCCAATGTAAAGAGCAACGCCTTGTCGCCGCCGGAGTGGTAGGTATCGTTCTTGACCTCCTTGTACGTAAACCACGCCCACACCGCAAATAATATCCACAGCAGCAACGCGGGGCTTATGTACGTAAGGATGTCGGTGCGGCTCACGGGCTGGTCTGCCCTCACCACTACCCCACTGAGGCTCACGAGAGGCACACGCTCGCCGTTGCGCTCTATCATCGCCGCATCTACGGTGCTATACACGTAGTCGGGAAGAAACATTGCCGTCTTTGCCGTAGCCTTCTGATCCACCGGGAGTCCCATCAGCAATGTGATGCCAAACCTAAACCACGGCATCTCGTCGATGCGCTCGTCGATGGCGTCGCGGAGTGTGAATGAATAGGTGGTGTCGGGGAAGATGATGCTCTCTCCACAGGCGTTGGTAAGCACGTCGCGGATACGGGTGGCGCAATTGTCCTCGAGAAAATTGTACTTGTAATAGCGATTTTTCTCCAGAGCGTTCCACTCAAGGAAGTCATAGACAGCCTGCGCCTGCTCGGGCGAAAGGTCGAGAAGCTGCTCGCGCACTTCGCGCTTTTCGGAGATGTACTCGGCGCAAAACAGCCTGTAATCGTAGCCCGAAACGGCGTAATCCAAGAAGCCACGCACAAATTTGAGCACAAATAGCGGTTGGTGATAATTGAAAGTGCCATAATTATACACCTTGTCTATCCTGCGCGACTTCGATTGCACCCTGAATGCACTATGCCCGAAGGCGGCATATATCTCCTTGCCGTATGCGCAAGTCAAAATACTGATTTTCAAGTCATTGCCTGACTTTTGCGCCATTGCATATACACTTTGCAGCAATAGCGCGGCTATTATAATAAGTAGTTTCATAATAATGATTTCGTTTCAGGGCGTAAAACTAATTTTTATTTTCCACAATCGTGTAATTTTTTGTAATTTTTTTTTGTAATTTTGCGTTTTCAAAAAGAGAAGCCTGAAACACCATGCTGAAACTTGTCACCATACTGCTCTTGGCGTGCCTTTGGAGCGCGTCCAATGCCCAGGAATACAACTTTGCACAATATTACCTGGACAAGCTCGGCATTTCGCCCGCCTTTGTGTCGGTGGGCGATTACAACGAGGTGGGCTTTGCAATGCGCAGCCAGTGGCCCGGAGTAGATGGCGGCTACAAGATTTACATGGCGGAATACCAGCAGAAGCTCCCGACATATTCGAGCGGCATCGGCATGAGGATATACGGCAACTACGGCGGACAGAGCGCATTCTCCACCACCTGCGCCGACCTGCTCTACGGCTACGACTTCGGCATCACCGACAATCTCAAGTGCAGCTTCGGGCTGTCGGCAGGATTCATCGGACGGTCTATCAGGCAGGAGAATTTGGTCTATTACTCGATGATAGACCCCGCTTCAGGCAACATAAGCGGCGCGGCGGAGACGCTGCCGGTAGATGCGTACAGGAGCCTGACTTTTGGAATAGGCACCGCCATATACACCAAGGAGACAATGCTGGCGATAGGCCTCCACCGCCTCGCCAACCTTGCTCTGAGCGGACAGGATACCTACACGCCGTCGGTAATCGCCGCCGTGGTCAACCACAAGTTTAAGATAGGCGGCACGGAGCACAAGCTGGAGCAGTTTATAGTGCCGACATTGTGCTTCACCCACTCGCGGTACTCCGATATGATAATGCCGGGTGTGTATTATTCGGGCTACAGGCTGCTGCTCTCGCTCGCCTACCGCATGGAAAAGGCCGACCAGATGGCGTCGTCGGTGGTAATGGGCGCGGGATTCGACTTCGGGAAAGTGGAGCTAAGCATAGGCCACGAGCTGGAGACATCGAAGGTTTTGAGGCAGACATGCGGCTCTTACGAGGTGGGCATGAAGTACAAATTTGAAAAATCAGAAAAAAATAGTAGTGGCAAAACAATATTATGCCCTGCTTTTTAGTTATTAATAGTAAAAAATGTTTAAAAACTCAACTCAATATGAAAGCGCAATTGAAAATGATAATGCTGGCATGCGCGGTGGCAGGGAGTTCGCTGATGCTCTCGTCCTGCGGCGCCCAAATCCAGCAACGTAAAGGAAATTCCGGCAAGACCGGATGGGCGTACAACGATCCGAAGTGGGGCGGATTTGAGGTAGCCGAATACGTGGAGCAGCAGACTGGCCCCGGTCTGGTACTTATAGAAGGTGGTACGTTCACAATGGGTAGCGTGGAGCAGGATGTGATGTACGACTGGAACTCCATGCGCAAGCGTGTTACAGTGTCATCTTTCTATATGGACGAGACCGAAATCTCCAACGTGGACTACCGAGAATATCTCAACTGGATATACAAGGTGTACTACGACGAGTATCCCGAGCTGTACTTCAAAAACCTGCCCGACACACTCTGCTGGCGTAGGCGTTTGGCGTTCAACGAGCCCTACGTACAGTTTTACTTCCGCCATCCCGCCTACAACGACTATCCCGCTGTCGGCGTAAGCTGGGACCAGGCCAACGAATACTGCCTCTGGCGTAGCGACCGTGTCAACGAGAAGGCCCTCATCGACAAGGGCGTGCTCGAATACGACCCCGAGCAGAAAGGCTCCAACAACTTCAACACCGACGCGTATGTGGCCGGCAAGTACATCGGTACTGTAAGGCGCAACATCCAGTCGCCCTCGTCGCCCGACGGCGAGCGTTCGGTAAAGTGGGAGGATGGTATCCTCTTCCCGTCTTACCGACTCCCCACCGAGGCTGAATGGGAATACGCAGCTCTCGCACTCATCGGCAACGCTCAGACATCTCCCGAGCGTATCGTCAACCAAAGGCTCTACCCCTGGAACGGCCACTACGTCCGCAACGAGGAAAAAGCTAACCGCGGTCTCTTCCGTGCCAACGTTCAGCGTGGTCGAGGCGACCTTATGGGTGTGGCAGGTTACTTGAACGATAACGCCGCACCGACCGCACCTGTGGACAGCTACTGGCCCAACGACTACGGCCTCTACTGTATGGCTGGTAACGTAAATGAATGGGTATTGGACGTTTACCGTAACTTCACCAACCAGGACGTTGAGGAGTTCAACCCCTTCCGTGGTAACGTATTCCAGGTGCTCGATATGGACGCCAACAACGAGTACATCCTCGACGACACCACCGGCCGTCTCAAATACCGCAACATGACCGACGAGGAAAGTGCCGACCGTGTCAACTATCAGACCGCCGACAACATCAACTACAAAGACGGTGACCTGAAATCCACCATCGACAAGGCAGCCTGGTCAAACGGTGCTGAGGACGAAACCAAAGAAGACATCGGTTCCGAGCGTATGTACCACAACAAAAACACAGAAGACAATCCTATGTCGTCTCTCGTAAACGACCGTGTAAGGGTTTACAAGGGCGGCGGCTGGAGAGACCGTATCTACTGGATGGTTCCTGGCACAAGGAGGTTCTTGCAGCAGGATCGCTGCGCCGACGACCTTGGCTTCCGTTGCGCTATGATTCGCGTAGGTAGCCCGAGCGGTGTATCCGGCAAGAAATAGTATAAAAGATTATAGTTGAAAGATTAAAGAGTAAAGTTTTAAAGTATAATGATTAATCCGCGCCGTATGAAAATATGGCGCGGATTTTTTTTTGCAGAATAATCAAAATTTGCTTACCTTTGCGATGCTTAGCCTATCCATCAACACTACACATTAATAATTATGGCAGTATCAAAGCACATTCTCGACCTCATCACCCTCGCCCTGCAAGACCGTGTGCTTACCTTCAAGGAGCGGCAGACGATTGTGGAAGCGGCGGAGAAGGAAGGCACGGCGACGGCAGAAGTCAACGCCGTGATGGACAATATGTTGGAGCAACGACTCAAAAGCTACACCAAAGAAGAACTTGGCTCCTGCCCCAACTGCGGACACGGCGTGCCGCTCTTTGCCGACGAATGTCCGTATTGCGGCACGGTGCTCAAACACATTGAAAGCCAACCCGTGGTCCCACC
>JAFXMJ010000412.1 GCA_017530465.1 Bacteroidales bacterium | reverse complement strand
GGTGATTTTTCGTCGGTGATTACTATTGACGACCTTTTTGCTGAATAATCGTTTTTTACGGCTTATAATCCACATATTTAAAGGCGTGGGCTATGCGGGAGAGGACGGTGAGGGGCAGAAGGCAGATTACCAACAACGCCACTATCGAGGGCCAAGCGTATACAAGTTTGAATCCGTTGAGGGCTTGGTTTACATAGAGCATATAGTAATGCCGCAATGGTGAAATCCACGCAAGATATTGAAACACAGGCTTCATCGCTGTTAGCGGAAATGTAAATCCGCTTACCGAAATTTGCAGCACTCCAAACAGCGAACAAGCACTCATTCCCATTCGCAATGTGAGGAAAATTCCAAAAAAGAATACCGCCAACGCCTGCGATGCAAATACGCACAAAAGTCCTGCGCAAATAATGCGTATCAGGCTGACATTGAGCGGAAAATCTAAAAATTTATAGAAATAAACGTCTATCAAAATCATTATCAGGCAATAGAGAAGTGTCTGCGGCCAAAGTTTTCCGGCGAGGGCTATGGTCGACGATTCGCCTGCCATTTCAAAAAGTTCTTTTTGTGTACCCATTTTCCACTCGTAACCTATTGTGTATGCGGTAAATAGCATTATGATGAGGAAGAAAAGTCCCGGCACAACTATATTATTAAGGTATACCGAATAGTTGAGGGTAGGATTGTTGAGCGGGTGAGTTTCGATGGTGATAGGTTGCAGAATGCCCATCATCAGGCTTGGCGACACGCCTTTGGCAGTGAGAGAGGCACGGGTAATGGCAAGTCCGGCGAGTTCCGACGTGGTTTGGAGGTCTTTCATAAGGAGGCTTCCTGCGGCGTAGTATGTGTCGGCGGTGTAAAACGAAATTTCGGGTCGGCGGCTTGCGAGGGCACGGTCGGTGGTGTTGCGCGGAATATAGAAGAATGCGTAAATCTCGCCTTTCTGCATTGCCTTGCGTGCTTCGGAAAAACTGCCGTAATGAGCCACAATGTCGGTATTCTGCATTGCACCCAGAATACGCACAATGCTGCGTGTGGTGGAAGTGTTGTCTTCGTCTACTACTCCACAGGGCATTTTGGTGGGTATTCCGCTGCGCATTATTTGCGTAAAGTATATTAGGCAAAATAGCGGCGCAATTATTATAACAAACAGATACATAGGACGGTGCGAGAAAATCTCTATTTCTCGTAATCCTATCCGCCATATCCGCAAAAATACCTCTTTCATTATGAATTCTGAATTGTTAATTGTGAATTATGAATTATGCATTATGCATTATTTCAATATTGCCGACATACCAATGCAAAGACCTTCTACTTCGCTTTGGTTGAGGGGTTTGGCTTGAACTTCAAAAGTTTTGAGGTCGTATTTATCTAATGCTTTGGTGGCTTTCCAGGTGGCAAAGTTGCCCACGTTTTTCATACGCGAAATTTTAACGTCCACGGTTTTGTCGAGGGCGGGAATGTACACCTGTTTTTGGTCGTTGACCTTGATTCCAGGCAAGAAATCCTCGCGAACGGAGAACACAAACCAATAATCGTTGGTTTTAGAGATGCTCATAATGGGAGAACCTGTGCCCACAAGTTCGCCAAGTTCGGGATAAATTTCGGTAATTTCGCCGTCGGCAGTGGCAATGAGAACCATTTCGTCGATGTAAGAAGATACTTCCGACACAGCACCCTTGGCACGTTCTACCTGAGCGCGGGCTGCTGCCTTGTCTTCTTTTTGAGCACCGTTTACAGCCATATCGTACTGACTTTTGGCGGCTTTTTCGGTGGCGGACATTGCGTCGTAGTTGGCTTTTGCCTCGTCGCGTTTTTGCGCTGCGATTACCCCTTCTTTATATAGATTTTCGGCCCGTTCGTAGGTTGATTTGGCAAGTTCGAGACCCGCTTTTGCCTTCTGCCACATCTCAAATGCGCCCTGAATCTGTTCTTGACGCGCACCGTTTTGAGCCTTGTTTTCGATGGCTTTGGCGGCAGAATAGGCGGCGTTGGCTTGCGAAAGTTTTGCCATAATGTCGGGTGCTTCGAGAATTGCGAGCGTGTCGCCCTTTTTTACTCGGTCGCCCTCTTCAAAACGGATTTCGGCAACGCGTCCAGGTACTTTTGACGATACGCGATAATCGGTGGCATCTACCTCGCCTTGAATAATCTCTTCGGGGTCGGTTTTGGTTAATCCGATAATAATCACTACTGCGATTACGGCTAAAATCACCGCAGCAAACAATAGATTTGCCGTTACTTTTCTATTCATAGTATTATATCTTAATTACTAATTGTTAATTACTTATTGTGAATTATGAATTATGAATTGTTAATTGCCAATTAACAACTGTCCCGTAGCCTTGTTTAAGTATAACTGAGCAAGTTTGAGGTCTATTTTAGCCTGAACCATAGCCGATTGCGCTTGTAACCAAGCGGTTTCAGCAAGCAACACGTTCGACACCGGTATAACGCCCTCTTTTAATCCCACATTTGCGTAATGGAGGTTTTCTTGCGCCGATTGAAGACTCTTTTGCGCTGTGCTGAGGCGTTTGGCTGCCTCTATCACGTGCTGCGACGATTGTTTTACTTGGAGTTCAATTTTTTCCTGAGTTTCTTCCAACTTGTACGATGCTTTTTCGGCTTCGAGTTTGGCGGCGCGGGTCTTGTAGATGCGTTCTCCGCC
>JAFXMJ010000411.1 GCA_017530465.1 Bacteroidales bacterium | reverse complement strand
GTTGTAACATCTGGGCGCAGTGCTGGGTTTGGTATTTTTTGTAGATTGATACCATCGCTTTTTCTACGTCGGCATATCCGTCCACGTTGGGCGGGTATCCAAACAACAGCGCAAGTGCGGCGTCAAATTTTTGTGTGCTTGCCAGTGTGTTGGCGCGGGCGATGAGCGCCGCCTTGTTTTTGACGTAGTAGTCGTTGACTTTCTGCTTGGTCTCGGCTACAAACTCCTTGAACTCCTTGCTGTTGGCGTTGAGGTTTTTGATGGCGTTTTTGGCGGCTTCCGTGCGGCTGAATCCCGAACCCGATATGCTCCACGTATATGTGTTGAACACGTCGTTTGTGGTGCCTTGTATTACATTGGCGGTGATGTCCATATCCAACTTGTCCATCGTGCGCAGTCCGCCTTCTATCTTGCCTTCGTGCAGAATGTCCACCTGAGGCACAAGATAGAAGTCGCCGGTGTAATTGCTTGTGAAGCCTGACTTGGTGAGCAGGCTTTTCAGGCGTGAGTCGAGCAGTTTGTAGAAATCGTTGTTGAATCCGATTTCCTTGTCTTGCGGCACTACGACGCCGATATTGATTTCCTGTGCTGCGGCAGTGAGGAATGTCGAGATTCCGAGCAGCAATGTGATGATTGTTTTCATAATTTATTCTTTTATGCCGTCAATAGTTACGTGAAGAAAATTGCCCACAATATCGCGCTCTGACGTGAGTCCGAAGGACTTCAAAAATTTATTTAGTTTTTTTGCGAATGTTTCCGGATCGTAATTGTTGCCGTCCTCGTCCCTGATGGGTATTTTTACAACATCATACATAATGCGGTAGGTTGTTTTAGCCAGACGGTGGGATTGGTTTTTGTAAGCGTTTTTCTGAATCCATTCCACAATCTCATCGCCAAGTTCCTCCTCGTCGGTGCCCACTTCGGTGCGGAAGTTAACATCCACGCCCTCGGCTATCAGGAATTCAACCTTCATCGTCCTGCCCTCCAAGACAATCCTGTTGAAGTAGTTTTGTATGTCGTTGAGGAAATCGTCTGTTATTCTTGCCAGCGCTCTCCTTGCTAGTGCGGCTACATTGTTGCTATACAGTTCACCCGAAGAACCATTCTTGTTGGACACGTTGGGGCCTCCAGCTATGTCGTATGCCGTCAGTATAACATCTACTGAATTGCCAGAGGACGCAAAATACGTTTGTATTTCCGCTTGTACATAGATGTCTGCACCCGTAGTCTGCGCAGCCAAAGATTTTAAATCCTGCTGCGTTCCCCCTCCGTACACTTCGCTTGACTGGCTTTGTGCCTGCAACTCCGCTATAAGGTTTTTTGTACTGCCGGCTAACCGTGAATTGAATGCGTTGCATATCTCATTGATTACGACGCGCATATTGGGGTCGTTTTCATATACCGTCCTGTAGTCCTCACCTTGTTTTATTAAGGGGACCACCACAATACTTGGCTGTGTTGTAACCACGTCTTGCGCCGAGAGCATCAGCGCGCCAAGCATCAGAAATAATGTTAGATAGATTTTTTTCATAGCATTTAAGATTAGTATATTCCGAATGTGTTGATTTTGTTGTTGCGGGCGAGCGAGGCTTTGAGTGCCTTCATGTTGACGTTGACAGTAACGTTGTAGTACTTCTGCTTGTCTTTGGTCTTGCCCTTGTCGCCCATCTTGTTGGAAACGATGAAGGAGTTGAACCCGCCGTTGTTGAACAATCCTTGTAGATATGGGTCGTCCTCCTGCGCCGACGACAGGAACGGCTTTGCATACCGCTTGGAATCCACGATGCCAATGAACAGCACTTCATAAATGGCGTCCATATTCGCATAATAGATACATTCCTTGGGCTTGCAGTTATAGACTGTAACGTCTAAGAGCATCGAATTTTCCGTCTCCGAGATGTACGCTACCTGGCTTGGATACGGCAATTTGATTTTTTGTGCGCAAGCGATATTTGCGAATGATATTGCACACACAAATAATAATAGCAATTTTTTTGTCATAACAGTAATCTTTTTAGATTAGTTTTGATGACAAAGTTATGTTATATCTATCTAAAAATCAAGAGTTTGGTATCGGAATTTTATAACAGAATTGTAATTTTTTTCCGACGCTGATAAGTATTTTGTTACATAATTGTATTATTTTTCCGACAGAGGGGAAGATAAGTTGTCAGAGAGGATTTTGAAGAAATCGTAGTTTAGCACTCGGCTTATTGTTTCAAGCAATTCGGTGTCAATTGCCGGATTGTCAAAAATGTCATAGCAAGTAGGTCGTGAACGGTTGATTTTTTTGCTGAACCATGTAACGCTTTGCCCTTGCGCTTTCAGCCGTTCCCTGATTGCCTTTCCAATATGTATGCCCATAGTTTGGAAGTTGTTGTGCCTGACTGGATTCCAATTTCAGACAGGATACAAAAAAAAGCGTGGAATCCATATTCTGCTCGTTTCCACGTTCTGAGGTCTTCGCATTACCCGTACTGTCAATCCGAGCAGCGAATCCTCACGCCGTAAATGTATAATAATTATGTACACACTAAAACTGTGCGTACTGATACTACACACCCACGGACGTTTATCGCTGCTAAGTCTTCGACAGTACGTTACATGAAAGTTGCGAAGTTTCAGAACGTCAAAAACATAGTGTCATAAACGCCTTACAGTATATACATACGATTTTCTACCTCTTTTAAGGTTAGATAATCAAATGCAAAGATATAAAAAACTTTGGATTACAGAACAAATTTGCATAGAATAAAAAATAATTGCAGACTTTCGGGCTAAATCTCACCTTTTTTTACCACATTTAGCCCGAAAGTCTGCAAAATGTAAAGAAATGTTAATGGGCCTTTATTGTTTCTTTCTGCATTTCCTGCACACGCCCTTCACCACGCAATTCACCGTCCTTACCTCAAACCCTTCCGGCGCGTCGATGTGCGGCAATTTGATTTCGTTCAGACAAAAAGTCTGTCGGCAGACCTCGCAATAAAAATGCGGGTGCAGGTCGTCGTCATCGTGTTCGTCGCCATCTTCGTCGTCGTGATGGGCGTGGCTGTGGCAAATTTCGTAACGGACGCAGCCCGAGCCGTCCTCTATCACGTGCACAAGATGATGGTCGGCAAAAAGTTTCAACGTGCGGAATATCACCGACTTGTCGATGCTTAGAAGTGCGTCTTCGAGTTCGATGAGCGACAGCGGTTTTTCGGATTGCAACATCGTCCGTGCCACGAGGATGCGGTTTGCAGTGGCGCGGATTTTGGCGGCGGCGAGGAGATTGTCGATAGAAGCGTCCATTTGTTATGATTGCATAATGTTGATGTTTCGCCGCAAATATAATCCTAATTTTTGTCCTAACAAAAAAATACCGAAAATTTTTCCAAATAAACTGGAAAAATTTTCGGTATTTGACGATAAATTTTCGGTAATTAACGTTCAAAAAAATTGACGTATAAAGAGTAGTTTATCGTTTTGCGCCCTTCGCGCCGGCAGTGAAGCCGCCGCCCATTGCGAAGATGTTTTGGTCGAAGCTCGACAGCAGCTTGTGCTTGGCTTCCGATTCCTTGACGGCGATATTGATGATTTCGTCGAGAACGTCCACAAACTTCTTGCCCGTGGCCTCCCAGAGGTAGAACGACAATGAGCCGGGGATGGCGTTGATTTCGTTGACATACACATCTCCGCTCACCGAATCGCGCATGAAGTCGATGCGGATGATGCCCGAGGCGTTCATCTCCTTGAAAGTCTTGATGGCGAGAGCCTGAATCTTCTTGGTGACGTCTTCGGGAAGGTCGGCGGGACATTTGCGCTGCGAACCCGACATGCCCTTGTTGCCAGCGGATTTTGCACCGCCAAATTTGCCGCCCATCTTCATACCCTTGCTGCCGCCTTTCGTTGCGCCTCCGCCCATGTATTTGTCCTGATAGCTGAGGATGTCGCCGCTGCGCAGAGGCTCTTCAAGTACCGAGGCGTGGCAGTCGTGGTAGCTGCCATACACCGAACAGTTGATTTCTTGGAGATTCTGCACCATCTTTTCGATGATGATTTTGTCGGTGAACTTGGCTGCGAGATCCACGGCGCGGTCGAGTTCCTCGGCGTTTGCTGCCTTGGAAATACCCACAGACGAACCCAATCCGGCGGGCTTCACGATGAGAGGATAGCCAATCTTTTCGGCGCGAGCCTTCTCTGCGTCGTGCTGCTCAAACCATTCGCGGTCTGTCGTCCACATATAGTCAACGCACGGAATGTCGTTGGCCTTGCACATATATTTGGTGGCAATTTTGTCCATGGCGATGTTGCATGCGCGGAGGTTGCTTCCCACGTAGGGGAGGCCAATCATCTCAAAGAAGCCCTGCAACGAGCCGTCCTCGCCGTAGCTGCCGTGGAGAATCGGGAATGCGACGTCTATTTTTGTTACCACCTTGCTCTTAAACATGTTGGTCTTCGTGCGGTAGAGGTTGAAGTCGCCGCGAGTGGGCGTCATATACACCTGCTCGCACCACGAGAGGAGTTTCTTCATGTTGCGGTAGTTGGACATGTTGGTAAGTCCGGGGCCGGTGTACCATGCGCCCTCCTTGGATATGTAGATTGGAACGATGTTGTATTTGAACTCCGGGAATGCCTTGATGGTCTGCACCGCCGAAATTACCGAGATTTCGTGTTCCACCGAAACCCCGCCAAATAATACTGCTAATGTTATCATGGTTATTTACGATTTTCAATTTTTTGATTTTTCGATTTTTTTGAATAATTAAAACAAGTCTGGCAAGTCGTTTTCAAACAGCACCACGTCGCCGGGATTGGTACGCGAGAATGCCCAAGTAGCCGCGTCGTTGAGGTTTTGGGCGACGTAGATTTTGTCGGTCGGGAACGATTTTTTTGTAAGTCCGTCGTATATCGGGGCGGTCTGTTTTGCGCCTACGAGTACGGCGAAATCAACGCTGTCCACAATCTGTTCGCCGAGTTGTTCGTTGTAAAAATACTGCTTGTCGCCGAGTTCGATGATGCCGGGCGTTATCACAAAACGCTGTCCGGGGAAGCCC
>JAFXMJ010000410.1 GCA_017530465.1 Bacteroidales bacterium | reverse complement strand
TATTTCTGCCAGCGGCAGGTTATTTTAACACAGATGGTACAATTATCAACGATAAGTCTAGTGGTTACTATTGGTCGTCATCGCTTATGCATTTAACACCTATGTGTGCTATTTGCCTTATTTTCGATCCAGCCTTTGAATCAAAAAATAGCAACTCAGGCTATCGTTGTTATGGATATTCGATCCGCCCCGTACGAAGCAAGAACCAAAACCCTCCACCACAAAAATAATTTATATCAATCTACGACTCGACACTGACAAATATTACGGAAACGGAGATGAATACCAAATTACCAAAGATTGCTCAAACTCCAAAGATGGTAACATAGACTTTACCAACAAGAAATATATCCTCCTCCACGATTATGTCGCCACCGTCATTTTTGCATTATGAATCCAGGGGCATACTTTTATATAATTGAAATAGTCGTGGTGCTGGTTTATCGGTTAGTAGCGTGCGATGACACGAAAAATTTATGCTGCAAATAACGATCTTCACACGCTTGTTTTACACTTTTTCCAAAAAAATCCTCTCTTTTTTTCTTTTTTGCATTATTTTTGAATATCTTTGAGGAGATTTTTACGTATTTTATCATTGAAAGTCATGAGACGCATACTAATTATATTGCTTATGTTACTGTCTGGCAGGTCTTTAGCCATCGATTACAATCCCGACGGCACTATCAAACCTGTCATCGACTGGTATGTCAATAATATCAAGGCAGAGTTGTACGAGATTACAACGCCCAACGAACTTGCAGGACTCGCCGCTCTCGTCAACGGTACTACGGGTTTCTTTTCGCCATACGATTTCACGGGCAAGACCGTGGTGCTCGCCAACGACATCGACATGGAGGGCTACGTGGACGAAAAAACTTCCGCAGTGGTTTGCGGTGTGTGGACGCCCATCGGCATCAACTATTCGGCGCGCTTTGCCGGAGCTTTTGACGGGCAGGGCTACGCCATCAAAAACCTTATGGTGGCTGGCGGCAAGTCGGGTACGCTGTTTGGATACAATAGCGGTACTATCCGCAACCTCATCATCGCCGGCGGCATGGTGAGCGTAGAGTATTATGGTGCAGGCATTTGCAGCCACAATTCCGGTACAATCGACCATTGCATCAATACCGCCAATATCTACTGCAACAACTACGGCGGCGGCATCGTGGGCAAGAATTATGATAACGGCGTCATCACCAACTGCATCAACATCGGATATGTGCAAAACGGGAATTTCTGCGGCGGCATCGTGGGCTCCAACGCACCTTCTGGCACCACTATCACCAATTGCATCTACGATATGCAGACCTGTCCGCTCAAAAAAGGCTGCGGCACTATCGACAACAAGAGCATCAAGGGACTGCCTACGGCGCAGATAGTGGCGGGTCTCAATTTTGAACACAATGGATTCGTTATCGACGAAACCCTGTACCCAAGATTAGAGATTTCGTCGCTCAGTGATGCACTCAAAGCCGCTCTCTCGCCTGTAAAACTGCCTGACGGACAGACTGCTGCGGGCGTCACCAAAAATTTTGAAATCATCAGGTCGGAGGGCGTCGAATACATATCGTCAAACCCCACCTTCCTCGAAATCAACGACAACAAGTGCGAGCTCAAGGGCAGCACCTTCCTCTCTATTATTATAAAAGGTGGCAGCTGCACACGCAACGTCATCATCAAATCCACAATGCCGCACGCACTCACCACCGGCATCGCCATTTCGCCGGTGAGAATCAAAAACTACGAAGACTTCATCCAATTTGCCAATGCGGTCAATTACTGCACCAACTACAAGGGCATAGCCTGCATCGACGGATTCAAGGACGTGTATTTTGCGCTATTGAACAATGTATATATCCCCGAGGACGAAAACTGGAAGCCCATCGGCACGCCGAGCGCACCTTTCAACGGCAATTTCTCTGGATACGGACACGTAATAGCTAATATGAACATAATGCGCCCCCTCGAAAAATACTGCGGACTTTTTGGCTACAACAACGGCACCATCAGCAAAGTCTGCCTCGTGGGCGGACACATATTCGGCGGCGACTACACCGGCGCGATATGCGGCTACAATACCGGCTCGGTGGAAAAATGCATCAACACCCTGCCCCTGCGCGGACATTATTATTGTGGTGGCATTTGCGGATTCAATAGCGGCGGCACCATCGAATACAATATGCAAATCAACAGTGTGGACGGTCTCGAAGACTACACTGGCGCAATATGCGGCGGCGCAATCGGCGGCAAAATCACCAACTGCTTCTTCGACAACCAGATGTGCACATTGCAGACCGCCGTCGGCGACAACGAGCTGCTGCAAATAGCACACACCGAGGGTCGCCCCACCAACAATATGATTGGCGACAAGCTCAAGGGCAAGACAGGTTTCGACATCGACTTCGTATTCGTTGACCGCCTGTACCCGAGGATTCTCTCGTCGGAAACTTTCAGCGAGGCTATAGTGGCGTCCACGCCGATTTTTGTGGGCAAAGGCGAAAATGTGCGCGCCCTCATGTCGTTCATCGAGCTTGACGAAATCGACAGCATAAAATACGAATGTCGCCAGAGCGACGTATTGCAAGTGAAAGACGACAAGGCTCTCCCGCTCAAGCAGGGCGCGGTGGTCTTCGTAGTCACCGACGGCAAGGTAAAGAAGGATATAATGATGCGCATTAGCAATCCATCTCTGTCGCCCTCAGGCACAGCCGACAAGCCGCTGCTCATCAGCTCCTACGACGACCTCTGCAAATTCAGCGAGGCTGTCAACTTCGGCGGCAACTACAAGGGCTACGCCTGCATCGACGGATTTAAGGACGTATATTTCAAAATTGCAAACGACATCACATGCCCGTCTGACGGCGAAATATGGCCCATCGGCAATATCCTCTCGCCATTCAACGGCATCCTCGACGGCGACAACAAGCTCATCCACAGTTTCCAATGCATCCAGCCCAGCTACGACAACATTGGATTCATCGGCTACAACACGGGCATCGTGAAAAACATAAGGCTCTCGGGTGCCAACATCCAGGGGCACTACTACACCGGCGGCATCTGCGGATTCAATCTTGGACGCATCGAGTCGTGCAAGACCGAGTCGTCGCTCATCAAGGCCGACAACTACTGCGGCGGCATCTGCGGATTTGACAACGGCGAGATAGCAAGATGCACCAACAATAGCACCGTCAATTGCGACTACTATGTGGGCGGCATCTGCGGCAGCAGCAGCGGACGCATCGACAGCTGCACCAACAGCAAGGCTGGACTCGTTACCGGACTCAGCTGCGTGGGCGGCATTACAGGTAGCAACAACGCCGAAATCAACCACAGCACCAACCTCGCCACCATCACCGGACGCGACAACACAGGCGGCATCTCGGGGCGCAATTCATTCGCCATCATCACACAATGCACCAACTCCGGCACTATAAACGGCGGCGACTGCTCGGGCGGCATCTCGGGATTCAACGACGGCACTATCAGCAGATGCCTCAACGAAAGCACCGTAGAGGCCACATACGCGGCGGGCGGCATAGCCGGCAAGGGCGGCAAGATAGAAGGCTGCTCCAACGTAGGCAAAATCAATTCCAGCGGCAACAACGCCGGAGGAATCATAGGCGTGGCAAAATCCACATCAGACATAAAGCTTTGCACCAATTATGGCTCGATAAAAGCTCAGGCGTTTGCAGGCGGCATCTGCTCCGACAACGTGCAGGGCAACATCACATCGTGCATCAGCCGTGGCAACCTATCGGCGGCTTACTACGTGGGCGGCATCGTGGGATACAATTCAGGCACCACGTCATCAAGCATTTTCCTCGGCACTATCGAAGGCTCGTCATACTTCGGCTCGATATGCGGACGCGAAAACGACGGCACTATCGAACGCTGCATCTACGACAAGGTGACAAGCAACGCCGGAGGCATCGACGGCAAGGACGTACCTACCAAAGCAGTTGGATACACACCAGACCAGCTCAAGGGCAGCATGATGTCGGGAGTATTGAACAAGGACGACTTCAAGTTTAAAGCCGGAGAATACCCGGACGTCAATATCAGCAACATCAACAAAGACTAAATAAAAACATTATGGGTATGAAGAAGATTCTTATATTAATGGCAATGCTAATTGCAATGCAAGGACTCCGCGCACAGACATTTTCCGAATGGAGCGACCAGGAACTTGCAAAGGCAAACACAGCTCAAGGCACAAACCTCACGCAGCAAGAGAAACTTGTGTTTTTATATTGCAACCTTGCCCGTATGGATGGAGCGAAATTCATGCGCACATACGCCGCCAAATACCTCACCGGCAATTCTTCATACGTTGCATCGCTCAAAAGGGATTTGCAGCAAGTGAAAAACCGTCCTATGCTCTATCCCGAAAAAGACCTTTGCTACACCGCCGCGCTCCACGCTGCCGACATGGGTTCGCACGGTATGATTGGTCACAATTCGTCTGACGGCACAGCGTGTTTCACCCGCATAGGCAAATATTACAAATGCGGTACAGCCGCCGAAAATTGTAGTTATGGATACTCCGATGCACTTGATATTGTAATGCAGCTGCTTATCGACGAGAATACCCCGAGCCTTGGACACCGCGTAAGCATTCTCAATGCCACTTACAATGCAATGGGCACAAGCATCAAGACGCACAAGGTGTACAGCTACAATTGCGTGCAAGATTTTGGCGCAAAAATTCTGACACCGCTGTCTGGTTCGTCGTCCAACAATAATAATTATACTGACAATAGGCAAAACAATAATTATAACGACAACCAAGGGCCAACGCCGCCATCCGACAACCGCAACAACTACAATTCGACCAACGAAATTGAAAACGCATTTATGTACCTCAACGCCGTCCGCAAAAATCCCGGACAATACAGCAATGAAATCGGCGTTGACCTCAGCGGTGTACAACCCTTGCACGAACTCAAATGGAACCAAACCCTCGCCAAAGTGGCACAGGCAAAGGCGCAGGATATGGTGGATCGCAATTATTTTGCACACGTGGATCCCGACGGCGGCGGTATGAACTTCAAGATAAATGCCGCAGGATACAAGCTCCGCGACAGCTGGCTCACGTCGTACAGCAGCAACAATTTTGAAAGCCTCGCCGCCGGACACAAAAGCGGCAAGGAATCTATCATACAGCTCATCTACGACGGCGGTGCAAACAATAGCAACGCCGGACACCGCCGCCACCTCCTCGGCATCGACCCATTCTGGAGCGACTGTTACGACATCGGAATCGGTATGGCAAAAGGCGGACAATACGGATATTATTGGTGTGTACTCATCGCCAAGCACGACTTCAAGTAAACGACAAGTATAGAAAACCAACCAACATAACACAATGGAAAACAGCAAAATTTCAGAATCATTCTTCCGCTTGCTCGATACCATCAAGGTATTGCGCAAACGATGCCCGTGGGATGCCGCGCTCACCAACGAGCAGCTCCGCACCCTCACCATCGAGGAAGTATATGAACTCTCGCAGTCTATAATGGAAAACAATGTCTCCGACCGCAAAAAGGAACTCGGCGACGTACTCCTGCACATCATCATCTACGCGCTCATAGCCGAAGAGAAAGGCGAATTTGCACTCACCGACGTATTCGACGCCCTCAACGAAAAACTCGTATTCCGCCACCCGCATATCTTTGGCGACGTCAAGGCGGAGACCCCGGAGGAAGTATCAAAACTGTGGGAACAGGTAAAACTCAAAGAAAAAGGCGGCAACAAGACCGTCCTCGGCGGCATTCCAAATGCATTACCATCGATAATAAAGGCATACCGCCTGCAAGACAAGGCGTCACATTCGGGATTCGATTGGCACGAAAAACAAGAAGTGTGGCCAAAAGTATTTGAAGAAATCGACGAACTCAAAGCCGAACTCGAAAAAGGCGACGCCGACAAGTCGGAAGACGAATTTGGCGACCTGCTATTTGCAACCATCAATGCTGGAAGGCTCTACGGCATCAACGCCGACACCGCCCTTGAACGCTGCAACGCTAAATTCACCTCAAGGTTCAATCACATCGAAGCCCGCGCCAAGGAAAAAGGTCTGCGCCTCAAAGACATGACCCTCGAAGAGATGGAAGAATTGTGGAACGAGGCAAAAGCCATCGAAAGACAGCAAAAACAATGAAAAAATTAGCATTATTGGCAATGCCGCTACTTGCCGCCACGCTGACATGCTGCACGAGTTGCGGCAGTCAGTCGGCTGCAAGCGGACAGGCTGTTGCAACGACGACGGCTACCGACAGCATTGCCGTTGCCCCTAAAAAAGAACCCATAAAACCAATCACCGTAGCAGCCGAAGACACATCGGCATACCTGCCAATATTACGCGGCAAGAAAGTGGCATTGACAGCCAACCCAACCGCGCAAGCATTTGGAAATCATTTGCTTGACGTATTGATAGAAGGCGGCGTGAAAGTGGAGCGCGTATTTGCACCCGAACATGGCTTTCGCGGGGCGGCTGAGCCTGGCGAAAAAGTGGACACCGAAACCGACCAAAAGACCGGCGTGAAAATTGTGTCGCTCTTTGGCAAAAACCTCAAGCCGACGCCACAGCAGATGTCGGGACTCGATTACATAGTGTATGACATTCAGGATGTTGGATGCAGATTTTTCACATACATAAGCACTCTACACAATGTAATGGAGGCCGCCGCCGAAAACAACGTCAAAGTACTCGTCCTCGACCGTCCAAACCCCAACATCGACTATGTGGCGGGACCCATCCGCGAAGCTGACTGCATATCATTCGTAAGTATGGACCCGATTCCCATCGTATATGGAATGACAGTCGGCGAACTCGCCAAGATGATCAACGGCGAAGGCTGGCTCAAAGGCGGAGTCAAATGCGACCTTACTGTAATACCAGTGGCAAATTATGACCGCTCGATGCGCTACCAACTGCCCATCAAGCCATCCCCCAACCTGCCCGACTACCTCTCGGTGAGGCTGTACCCGAGCTTGTGCCTTTTTGAAGCCACCAACATAAGCGTAGGACGCGGCACAGAAACGCCATTCACCTTCATTGGCTATCCCGACCCGAAATACGGCGAATATGTATTCACGCCCAAGGACATCCCCGGCATGCAGACCAACCCTATGCACGAAGGCAAGAAGTGCTATGGAGTTGATTTTCACGATGTCAATCCCGACAGCACACGGTTTACGCTCAGGTATTTCATCGACATGTACCGCATATCGGGCGGCACGTGCATCACCAGCCAAAACCTCCTCGGCAAGCTGTACGGCAACAAGTCGCTCGCCAAGATGCTAGCCTCCGGCGCAACGGAAGAACAAATCATACAATCGTGGGAGCCAGGATTGTCGGATTTCATCAAAAAACGCGACAAATATCTAATTTACAAATAAAAACAGCCGACTAAAAAAAATTAGAAAAAAATTTCCCTGCTCCTTTTTTTAGTCAAAAAATTTTATTTATCTTTAAGTCGGAATAAACCCACGACATTTCACAGATGTTGCGGGTCGCTAAACGTTTGTAATTCAGCATATTGGCAAAAACATATATATTATGGCAGAACAACCACCGTTGATCCCCACCATGTCGTCAGACATGGAATACTCGCTTGGCAAGGACGTAATAAGCACCAACAGGCTCGGTGCTACGTCAAGCACAAGCATCACGCTGTGCAATTCGCGCAGCTGGCACGGCATATTGTCGATATACGACCAAGAGCACGACCGCGACAAGATACTGCTCTCCACGCTCGACGACGCGGTGCTGCTCGGCGGCAACACCTACTACATCTCGGTGCGCAAATACCCCAACGTATATTTCCCGATGGGATACCAATACATCTCCGCCGCCAACTTCAACCCCTACCCCACCATCGAATACACTCTTGGCAACGATGCCGTGCTCCGCAAGGAGATGGTGCTTGCTGACGAAGAGCCAACATTGTTCGTCAGGTACACGCTCCTATCATCCAACAAGCCAGCACAGATACGCATCAGACCAATTGTGGCATTCAGGTTCATCGACGAGCTGAGGCACCGCGACCCAAATATCTTCACCGCCAACACCGCCATCCAAAACGGCATCGCCTACCATCCCAACGACCACGAGCCGATGTTGTACATGCAGACCAGCACGGCGGGAGATTTCGTCACCGCGCCCGATTGGAATTACAATATCGAATACCCCATCGACCACAAGGCGGGCAGACCATACCAGGAAGACCTGTTTATGCCCGGATTTTTTGAAATCAACCTCGTGTCGAGCCAGGAATTCATATTCAGTGCGTCGCTCGTGCCGCAGCAGGCAGAAGCCCTCGCCTCCAAGTTTGCCAAAACAATCTCCAAACGCAAGCCAAGGGTGTCATACGACGATATGATAACACACGCCGCACACCTGATGCTCAGGAACGACGAGATGGGATGCCACGTAATGGAGACCATACCCCCGGTAAGCAACAGATCTAAGGACTTATGCGGCGCAATTGCAGGCATCACGCTGCCAGGCGGCGACACCAAACTATTCCGCGAAGTGGCAGACACCTACATCGAAATGTACCGCAACGGTCTCGCCACTGGCGTTGGCAATGTCGATTACGCACCCGAGACGCCATTGTGGTTCATCTGGTCGATTCAGCAATACGCCTACCAGCAAAACGACCGCTACAAGATATACCGCGAATACGGCGAGACCATCAAGAAAATCATTACCGACATCATCAGCAGCCGTTTCAACAGGCTTTTCATCGACACAGAGGGTATGCTTTCGCTCAAAAAGGGCGACAGCCAGAATTATTACATAGAAATCAACGCGATGTGGTACAATGCGCTGATGTTTTATGCCGAGCTGTGCTGCAGCGCAAGATTCCCCGAAGAGGCGGGCAAGACTTCAAGGCTCGCGAACATCGTCAAACATTCGCTCCTAAGAAAATTCTTCGACGACAAGACGGGATATTTTGCCAACAGCTTGGATTCCAACGGCAACAAGGACACCACATTCCGAGTATGGCAGCTGCCAGCATTCGCATTGCCCTACGCCGTGGCAGACAACGACAAGATAGCCGCCGTACTGCCAATGATAGAGCAAAAGCTGCTCACCCCAGTCGGACTCCGCACTATGGATCCCGACGACCCGAAATACGCCACAGAAGGCTACGTGACGCCATTCTACCTCGGATTTCTCGCCGAAATCTATATGAGGGTGTTCGGCGGCGACGGCCTCAAGAAGGCGGAGGAGCTGTACAAATATTTTTACAATGATCTCAATACGACCATACCGCCCAATTTCTATGAAAAATATACCCCGATGCCGCCATACGAAGGCATTGGAGCTCCAATGAGCGCGGTCACAATCGCCACTATCAATAGAATAAGGATGCTGCGCGAGCAGTTTTGAACATATTGAACTGAAATGAAAGTGCTAATGCTCGGGTGGGAGTTTCCTCCGCACATATCCGGCGGCCTCGGCACGGCGTGCCACGGCATAGTAAAGGGGCTCGGACACATACCCGACACAAAAGTCATATTTGTAGTTCCAAAGGTTTTTGGCGACGAGAAGGTGCGCAACACCAAGTTTGCCGGCGCCAACAAGTATCTGGAACGCCACGCCAAAATCCTCGACAGGGAAGTCAGGATTGAGGTGAAGGGGGATTTTGCGCCTGCACAATTGTCATTGGAGAACGCCAAGAATCACCTTATTTATATAGAGACAGCATCAATGCTCCACCCATACATACAGGCGGAGCAGATAGAACAAATACTCATCAAAAGGGACATCGACCCGTCGAAGGTTTTCTTTGACGAGAATGGCCGTATGATGACCACAGTCAACGGCAAAAACAAAGAAATAACCCTGTCTTACTGTGACATACAGGACGCCGACGGCATCGATGGCAACATCGTGACCGGATCCTGCGGAACCGCGAAGGACAGGGTCGAGACCAAAGAAGCGGATAAGATCTGCTACGATTGGTTCC
>JAFXMJ010000409.1 GCA_017530465.1 Bacteroidales bacterium | reverse complement strand
TGATTTTGAGGATTATTCTATGAAAGGTCGCACTTATCGTTATTTCAACGTCGCATTGTTCCCCTTCGGCTATGGATTGAGTTACACCAAGTTTGAGATTGGCAACGGCAAGGTCTCCAAGAGCGGCAAAAATATGGTAGTTTCCGTTCCCGTAAAGAACGCCGGCAAGATGGCTGGCACAGAGATTGTCCAAGTCTATATCAAAGATTTGCAGGACACCGATGGCCCCCGCATTTCGCTCCGTGGCTTTGCCCGAGTTGACCTCAAACCCGGCGAGGAAAAGACCGTCAACATCACCCTCACCCCGCAATCATTCGAGTTCTACGACCCGAGCATCTACTCGATGCGCATCAAACCCGGCGACTACGAAATCTACTACGGCGATTCGTCAAGAGACAAAGATTTGAAGAAGATACCGGTAAGGTTTGAGATGTAAAGATTGGATTGATTTTCAGAATATTGTAGGGACGCACGGTCGTGCGTCCCTATATTTTTATTTATATGTTTTATATACGTCTTTCAGAAACGAAATCCGTTGTTCGTGACTCCATTTGTCTGAATCACTTTCTGTCAATATCATTAATATGCCATTTTTTTCGGAAATTAAAAAATAATTATTAATTCCCTTTTCATTAAACAGTCTATATATCAATATATTATTAACATTGTCGGAAACCAATATTTCGCTTTTTAATCCCTCAATTTGCGAGATTAGGAAATCAGTATCCCATTGATAGTAACTTTGCACGAAGTCAAATCCTGTTTTAGAACCGTCTGCATTAAATTCATACTTGACAATCGGATTTAATGCAACAGAAAAAATTACAGAATCGCTGTTAGTAAAAAACTGTTGTTTGCTGGTTTCAACATAGTTTGCCTTCGTCCATTCTCCACTAAAACTTACCGAACCGTATGGAAAACGGAAATATGTTGTTGAATCCTGTTCTTTGTCATAATTTGCACCTTCTATTACCGTTACGGTGTTACGGTAACTTGCACAACTACAAATTACTGCAAACAACATAAAGAGGAAAAAATGCTTTATTAATATATAGTGTTTCATTTCGCTTTTCTCTATTATTTTGCGCAAATTTACATTGTTTTTTGATTACATGAAAACAAATTTTTTGATATTCAAAAAACTTCTTACTTTTGCATACAAAAACTTCACAGCCATGACAGCAACGGAATTAACGGATATAATAGCCTGCGGAGAAACAAGCAAAGTCCAATTCAAAGAAATTTTGGACAACAAGGACAGCATTGCCGCAGAAATGGTAGCAATGTCAAACGCGGATGGTGGACAGATTTTTTTCGGCATCAAAGACAAGACGGGAGAAATCTGCGGTCTTGATTTTGCCAAAATTCAAGAAACAGGCAACAAACTTGCCATCATAGCCTCCGATTTTGTGAAACCTCAAATCTTTATAACCACAGAAGTAGTAACGTTGCAATCCAACGACGATAAAAAACGTGTTCTCGTGGCAACCATCGAAAAGGGAATCTCAAAACCATACAAGGACAAAAACGGAATCATTTGGATAAAACAGGGCGGCGACAAACGCAAACTGACCGACAACAACGAGCAAATCCGCCTTTTCCAACAATCGGGTCAATTATACGTTGACGAAATGATTGTTCCTTATACCTCATTCGAAGATATTGACAAAGAAAAAGTTATTGAATATTTAACTAAAATTGACGGTTTTGAGCGCGAAAAAGAAGACATTACACCGCAACTCTGCAAAAATATTAACATTTTGAAAGACAATCATTTGACTCTCGGCGGCCTGATGTTTTTTGGTAAAAAACCACAAAAATATCGTCCGGCATTTTGCGTAAAGGCGGTTTCCTTTGTTGGCAATGAACTCGCGGGTACGCAGTATAGGGACAGCCAAGAAATTATAGGCACAGTCCCAAAAATGTATGACGATCTTATGTATTTCTTTAACAGGAATTTACATCACACGCAGCAAGGTCAGGATTTCAATAAAGACGGCATTTGGGAGATTTCGGAGACGGCGTTGCAAGAACTTGTCCAAAACGCTCTTACGCATCGCGACTATTCCATAAATGCGCCTGTCCGGATTTTTATTTTTGACAATCGTGTGGAAATTATAAGTCCGGGGATTTTGCCTAACTCGCTGACAATAGAGAACATAAAGATGGGCAATGCCGTCGTAAGGAATAATCTTGTGGTTTCGTATGCGTCAAAACTAATGTTGTACAAAGGCTTGGGGTCGGGCATTGTGAGGGCGTTAAAATTGCAGCCAAACATTATTTTCGAAAATGACAAAGGCGGACAACTTTTCAAGGTTGTGATTGAGAGATAGGCTGCACCTTCATCCGCACCACCACCGGCAGATGATCCGAAAAACCACCCTTATAAATCGGGCCTTGATATGTGCGGTAAATGCCGCCGCCATCGTTGCGGAGAAATTTGTCTTGCAGCGGCTCAACGTCGTCGAGACCAAAATGCAGCCCTTTGTCGCCGAGCAATGTGCCGGACGCAATCACTTGGTCGAGGAAGTCGCCGCGACCTTGATACCAATACGACCACAGATTTTTCTTGTACCACAGGTAATGCGCAACGTTGTAAAGTTCGCCCGCCTTCATCGTATCGAAATCAGTGCGCGCCTTCAAAAATTCGTTGACGGACATATTGTCGGGATTGTCGTTAAAATCGCCGATACAAAGAATCCGTGCATCAGGCTCTGCGGCAAAAATAGAATCCACCTGCGCCCTCAGCACCAAAGCCGCACGGCAACGCAAATTTTCAGTTGCAGCATAGCCTCCATAACGCGACGGCCAATGGTTGGCAAAAATATGCAGCGTGTCGTTCGACTTTTTGACTACGCCTTTCATATACAAAATGTCGCGGGTGTGGTACGTAGAATCCGCGCCGTTAAAGTTAATCCTAACAGCCGCAGTGTCAAGCACTTGAAAAGTTGCCGGACGGTAAATGATTGCAACGTCGATGCCACGGCGGTCGGGCGAGT
>JAFXMJ010000408.1 GCA_017530465.1 Bacteroidales bacterium | reverse complement strand
TGCAGCGAACATCCACGATGGAGAGCTTCTTGCCGGGATTGTCGGGCACAGTTTCGTTGGTGAGGTACTCCACGCTCACAATCTCCATCCCCTTAGGCAACGGCAAAAGCGCATTGAGAAGGCTCTTGACGAGGTTGGGATGCTCGCCAAACACCTTCTTGAAGGTCAAATCGACTTTGGGATTGAGGTACTTTGACATAGTGAAATGCGTTTGTTTGTTCTACGCCGCAAATATAATGTATTTATTTGGAAAATAAAAAAAATTATGATTTCACGATATTGCCCGCCGCGTACAATGGATACACCTTTATATCTTGATACTCGCAAAAATTCTCGAGCGAGGTGCGGATGCCGAATGGCGATTTTTTTTGAGACATAAATATACGTAGGCTCTGCATCTTGCCAGTTTTGCCCGACTTGACTTCCACCGGCAATATCTGATTGTGCGACTGTACAAGATAATCTATCTCGGCATCACTGCCCTTCTTGTCTCGTTGCCAACAATATAGCGCGGCAGGAAAATCAGCGGGCATATTTTTCACAAACTCACACCCAACAAACACCTCTGCCAAAGGACCTTTGTTGATAAAATTGACGTCATTTTCCAATATAATGTCCTTCAAATCGAGATTAAGCACACGTTGCAACAGCCCCGTATCAAACATTATCATACGGCGGCATCTTTCGTCGGTCTCTGCGCCGAGCGGTATTCCATTGGCGGCTGTGTGAGTTACTGGATATACCAACCCCGCCAATATCAACGTCTGCAATGCTGCCTGAGCCTGTTCTGTGCGCACACCGTCCACTTTTGAAAACATAAATTTGCCCTGCGTCTGCGCCGCCACCGACATAAAGACCGCATCTATACGCGACGACGGTATGCGGCGACGGTATTTTGCAAAATCGTCCCTATAAGCAGTTATAAGTTCGGCAAGGATTTTCTGACACTCGACAAAAGAATTGGTTTCAACGTATTTTTTGACAACGGCTGGCATTCCGCCTATTATCATAAAGGCTCGCAAAAACTGCAAAAGCTTGTTGTGAACAACATCAGACAAAGGGTTGGACGGCGACGCTTTGCTGACGGCTGCGGCAAGAGGAGCATTGTCCATCGCTTGGAGAAATTCCGAAAAACAAAAAGGATACATATACAGCGAATGTATGCGTCCGACGCCAAAGGACGGCAACTCTTCGAGGGCAAACTCCAACAATGAACCTGCGGCTATGACATGGAGTTCGGGATATTGTTCGTAAAAATACCTTAGGCTTCCTATTGCGGCAGGGCAATCCTGTATTTCGTCTATAAAAAACAACGTTTTGCCAGGCTTGAAAGTAAAGCCTTCAAGCAACGACAACTCCTCGCAAAGCTGCTGAGGCGACTTCATTTTGTTGAATACGGCATGTAAATCTTGCCGGAGATGAAGGTCTATCTCTACATAATTTTCAAATGTTTTGCCGAGATTCCTCACCGCCGATGTCTTCCCTACTTGTCTTGCACCACGTAGCAAAATGGGCTTGTGTTCAGATGATTTTTTCCATTCTGCAAGGGCTTTGTCTATATTGCGTTCTAAATACTTTGTATTCATAGCGTTATGATTAAATTACGCTGCAAATATACAACAAATCCGTAAAAATTGGCACCGAGTTTCGGTTAAAAAACGTAAAAATTGGCACCGAGTTTTGACCAAAATCCGTAAAAATTGGCACCGAGATTATTTTTTATTGCGTTCCCTTCTGCTTGAAAACCTCCCAAATCGCTATCCCCGCGCTTACCGACACATTGAGCGAATGTTTGGTGCCAAATTGCGGAATCTCTACGCAGAGGTCGCACTAATCCATCAATCGGTCGTCAACGCCCTTGACCTCGTTGCCAAAGATGAGGGCGACTTTGGGATATGGCGACAAGTCCATCTTGTCTATCATCACGCTTCCCTTTGCCTGCTCGATGGCGATGATGGTGTAGCCGTCGGCTTTGAGCGCATTGACGGCGGCAACGCAGTCGGCACAATGCACCCACTCCACCGACTGCTCCGCGCCAAGGGCTGTCTTGCGGATTTCGGCGTTTGGCGGGCAAGCGGTGATGCCACACAATAATATTTTAGAAATGCGGAAAGCGTCGGCGGTACGGAAAATGGAGCCGACATTGAGCGCGCTGCGCACATTGTCGAGCACCAAGACCACCGGCGATTTCTCGCATTGCTTGAACTCATCCACAGAAATGCGGTTGAGTTGTTGCATCGAAAGTTTTTCCATCGGGAAAGGGATTACTTGTTGAGGGCTGCCTTCACCTTGTCGGCAATGAGTTTTGATTCTGCCTTGCCAGCGAGTTGCGCATTGGCGGCCTTCATCACCTTGCCCATATCCTTGATGGACGTTGCGCCCGTCTCGGCTACAACCTTGGCAATGATTTCTTCCACTTCGGCTTCGGAAAGCTGCTTGGGAAGGTAGCATTTGATGTATTCGAGCTGGGCATTCTCCTCGTCAACGAGATCCTGACGACCCTGCTGCTGGTAGATGGTGATGGAATCGGTGCGCTGCTTAATCATCTTCTGGATGATTTTCAATACGTCGGCATCGGTAACGTCTGTACCCCTGCCGGAGGTCTGCTCTTTGAGGATTTCGGCCTTGATAGCACGTACTGCGGCGAGTTTCGCCTGGTTTTTCTCTTTCATTGCGGACTTCATAGCGTCCTGTATCTGTTCTGTAAGTGTCATTTTAATACAGTGTTTTATGTATGATTATTTTTGATTGTTTTTAGATAGCTTGTCGTAATATGCGGCGTTCTGCTTTTCGTTGAGCCGGGTGCAGATGCGCGAAAGTATTGCGGCGTCGTGAGGGCGTTTGTAGAGGTTGTAGAGCTTCACATAAAGTTCCTTTGCCTTCTTGTAACGCGCCGCAAGGGGGGCAGTCTTCTGCTGCATCTGTCTGTAAGCAGCATTGGTCTTATTGGACTCATAAGCCTTGATGGCTGCCACGTACTCGTTTTCAGTGGTGATATAGGCGTCGTACGCCATATAATTGAGACCGATGAGGTTGTTTGGGTTCATATTGTACAGCTGACGCGCAATGTTGTCAGCCTCGTCCTTGCGGTTGAGTTTTTCGCAGACGAGATGCTGCTTTTCCAATACAGCCACATCGTCGCGGTACTCATCCGAAAGACTCTGGTATCTGAGGTGCGCCTTGCCATATTCCTGCATCTCGCAATATCGGAGATACAGCCGGTAATTCACAAAAGCGATGTCGTTGCCATCGGGATAGAGGGCAGAATATTTTTCGAGGCAGTCGAGCTCCTTGCTGAGATTGTCGGCATCGGCGTAATGCTTGATTTGCAGCATCAAAATCTGCTCGTCTTCGTATCCGGCGTCCTCCGCAAGCTTGAAGTACTTTATCGCCTCCGTCTGCGAATCGGCGGAATACAGGCATTTGCCCGCCAATGCATACAGCTCGGCGGGTACGGGTTCCTTCTTGGAAACATACGATTCTATAATCTGACAATACTTGTCGAAGGCATTGAGGTAATCCTTCTGATAGTACATGAAGTCAGCTTCCTGACGTGCTGCGACCATCATCTTGCTGCTACCACATCCGGGCAGCACCGCCGACAATGCCATCGACAACATCATACAGCAAAATATTTGCAATGGTTTCATATAAGATTGCGCTTGGCGAGGTTGTGTAAATCCAACTGCAAAATTAAATAAAAAAACGCAGTATTCAACCATTGGCAACAAAAAAAACCGCCATATCCCATACTGGAAGCCTCAGGCGGCGAATCCATGATATGGGATACAACAGTCCTTAAGGATTATTTCAGGCGCAAAGGTTAACTTTTGCTCTTGCCCACGAAAGACAGGATGCCTACGGCGCAACCCTTCTTGCCTCCTTCACCCGGCTTAAACCTGATCGAGATGTAATACATACCGGTCTTGTTGCAGATGAAATCGAAAGACTTGCGGTCCGATTTGGTCACCTTGTCGTATGTGCAGCCGTAAGGCTTGGAGTTTTCGGGATGCTCCGAATCGTAGAGGGTGAGCACCACCTGCTCCTGAAAACCATCGGGCGCACAGAGCGAAAACCTGTATTGCGTGCCCTTGTTGAGAACTACGGTCCATTTCATGCCTGTTTCCTCGTCCGGCGAGTCCCTCTTCAATTTTGTATTGAAGTCACGCAGGTAAATTGCCTTCTCTGTCTGAGTAGCGCACTGGTAAACAAGCTGTTGCTTGCATTGAGCATCCGCCTTGTCGGTGAACGAAGCCAATGCCAATACTGCAAGAACTAAGAGTATAAACAGTCTTTTCATATTTATAAAGCAATTATTTTACTATTTTGTTACGTATTTTTTCTGTTGTAGTGATTATCTCCTGAAGTTCTTCCTTCGACAGTTCTACAACGCTGTACTCGTTTTGCACGATGATGCCGTCCTCGCGGGCCTGTGTATTTTCGTCCACATGTACGGTAATCTTAGCTACGTCAAGCACTTCCTTGAGCTCCTCGAGATACTGGACAAGCTCCTCAAAATTCTTGTCGGTGTTCTTGAAGATTTTCAGTATGGGAAGCAGGTTGTTGAGGATGCCCTTCTGCTCGCCAATAGTCTCCTTAAACTGATCGCTGGGCTGCTCCTTTGCCACTTGGGTGATGAGGTAGAGCGATTCCACCCATACACCGGTGACAAGCAGCGCGCTGAGGTTGCTCCGCTGATTGTTGCGCAGGTGCTCGTCCATATCCTGATAGCTGTTCACACACATATACTGGAGCGAATCGATATTGTCTTCGGAAGTGGCGAGACGCTTGAGAGCCTGGAAGTCGAAAAACTGTCCGAGCTTCAAATCCTCCGTCAATCCCCTTATCGACACCAGGTAGTCGAGAATCTGCGATGTCTTGGAATAAACATTCAAATAACCTAAGTCGGCACTCAGGATGCCCAGACCAAGAGCCTTCTTGAAGCTCGAGGTGTAGTCCTTCACCTGGTCGGGATTTACCAAGTACCTTGTACTGAACGGCACGCCCGAATCCTTCAAAAGTGCCGCCATCTCCACCGGCGACGAGAAACTTGCAATCACTTCGTTCATCGCGTCTGAATTGTAATTGACTTCCGAAGTATTCACATCGTCTCCGGGTATGAATTTTATGTCATCTTCCGACCCGCCTCCGTTACATCCGCCGCAGCTAAACTGCATAAATGTAACACATACGAGTGCCAGTGACCCTAACCATTTGTTGCGCATAATGTTGTTTTGTGTTTTTGTGTTTCAAATAAAACTATTAATTGTCCTCCTTCTCGTCTGTCACAATCCTGAGTTTGGCTTTCTTCTCCTCCGCCGGCTGCTCGGCTGCTGGTGCAGCTTCGCTCGCTGCCGCCTCGCTTGTAGCCGCTTCCTTGGATACCGCCGCCGGCGCTTCCTTCTCCTTCTTCAGCAGCTTGCTGTAATGAAGGTTGCCAGTCCAATCGACGAACTTCTTGAGCAAGTCGAAGTAGAGCGTGATGTAGCACACAAGGCTGAAAAGCCATATCACCACTATGTCAAACGCGAATGTATCGTAGTATCTGCCACAAAACCATTTGCGCGGCGCATAAAAATGCGACCTAAACCCGAAGAACCCTTCATGATCCGCATCGTGGAAAATAGGGTCCACCTGCTGTATTAAACGGTTTTTGTGACGAATTATTTTGTTTTTCTCAAACGTATTCTTAACAATTTCCTGCAATTTTTCATTGTGGTACTTGTCGCGCCTGCTGTTGCAATAGCCGGGCTGCCGACTTTCATAGTATTGCTTCTGGCTCTCAAGCTCCCTGTCGGCACTATTGAAAATATTGCGGTAATGGGCTTTAAGCTCATTGAGGTAACTTTCGATGTCTTTCGCCACACGCTCGTTGAATCTCTCGATAGTAAGCCTGTCAACGCTCTTGCAAGTGTAATCGGGCACTCTTTCCATCTCTGCCACAATTTCCTCGCGGAGCAGCGCGAGATTGTATTCCTCCACGCGCCTGATGCTTACCGTGTCGTATTCGGGATCATCATCAGCAATCGAGTCTATACATTCAGTTGCTTTTGTGAGCGCATTCTGAAGCTCCTCCACGTAATAAGCTTGCTTAAAATCTGCAAAACTATGACGTTTTTCTTGTTCGTAGAAATCTTTTTCGTACCTATTGTCGCGGAACTGCTTGACCATCAGTGCTTCATAAGACCACCTCGACGGCATCAGCTCGGCAATGATTGGCACTTGGCCAACGCTGCCAATTATCTGATTCAACTTGCTGAAACTAAACATCGAGCCGCCAAGAGCCATCTGCGGTATCATCAAGAGCGGTATCATAATGTAGATGGTAACCGCCGAATTGAACGCCGAAGATATATTGAGACCCATCATATTGGCAAATACAAACATCGAGAATAGCACAAGCCAGAACGAACCGTACATCTCCCATTCAAATTGCAGTATAGTATTGCCAACAAGCACGTACAGGATGGCCTGTACCGCCGATATGAAAGTCAATATGACGACCTTTGCCACCAAGTAGCTCGACCGCGACAGATTGAGAAACTCTTCTCGCTTGAGTATCTTGCGGTCGCGGAATATTTCCTCCGCCGACACCGTAAGACCCAAGAACAGAGCCACGATGATACTCATAAAGATATACGGCACCACGTTCTCATTCTCGAAGAAGAGGTAGCGTCCCTTGTTGGGATCCGTGTACCTAATCAGGAACGACAATATGAAGCCCAGCAACGGTGCCTCCAAAAGGTTGAGCACCACATATTGAGTGTTGCTCACTTTGGACTTGACATCCCTCCTGAGGTATATCAGGAACTGATGAAGCCAATTGGGCACATGCAGGTTTTTAGGCGGCTCGTTGGTAACGTCGTCTATCTTCTCGGGCGTGACGTTCTTCCTGAAACGCTCTTCCCATACCTGCGGCGTCACCTTGCGCTCGTCCTTGAAATTACCGTATTCGTCCACCTTCTGCGCCTCGATGATGTCGAAGATGACCTCCGGCGTCGAATTGCCGCAGACGGGACATTCGCCCTCATCGCTCTTGACCTGATTGTCGAGGGTCTTGAAGTACGATATACAGTCAATCGGGTGTCCGTAATATACCATATAACCACCCGTATCGAGGATGATCATCTTGTCGAACATCTTGTATATCTGCGACGAAGGCTGGTGGATAACCACAAAAATAAGTTTGCCCTTGAGGGTGAGCTCCCTCAAAAGGTCCATTACATTCTCAGAGTCCCTTGACGACAGACCCGACGTCGGCTCATCCACAAACAATATGGAAGGCTCGCGGATAAGCTCGAGGGCGATATTGAGACGCTTGCGCTGACCACCTGAAATAAGCTTGTTGAGCGAATTGCCCACCTTGAGGTCGCGCCGCTCGTAGAGGCCGAGGCTCTTGAGCACGGCGTTCACCTTGTCGGTGATTTCCTGGTCGTTCAGATCCTTGAAACAGAATTTTGCACTGAAGTACAAGTTTTCAAACACCGTGAGCTCCTCTATCAAAAGGTCGTCCTGCGGAATAAGACCGATGACGCCTTCGAGTCTTTCCTTCTGTGTGTGGAGGTTGATGCCGTTGATGAGCACTTCGCCCTGCGACGGGGTGGTGATGCCCGAAAGCACGTTGAGCAATGTGGTCTTGCCCGCGCCCGATGCACCCATGATGCCCACAAGCCTGCCCTGGCACTCGGAGAAGTTTATATTTCTCAAGCCAATAGCCCCATTAGGGAACTTGAACTCGAGGTTGTTGCAATTGAACGACAAGTTGGTGAAGGTCTTGTCTGCCTGGAATGTGGCGACCACGTCGCTGTAATACACAGGCTTACCTTTGGAGAGCTTGAGCGTAGCACCCGGCGCAAACGAATATATGCGGTCGGCAAATATCGCCTGTCCGTTCAAGAACACGTCGTGAGTGCCGGTGTAGCGCATGAAGTACAGCTCCTGCGTAGTGACGCGCAATATGAAGATGTCGGAATCGAGACCTTCACAACGTATGGTCTTGGTATTTTTGAAGGAATATTCGTTGTCGCTGATTACCAAAATGCTTGGCGAATCAAACTGCATCGAATCGTTGTTTTCCACAAACGCCTTTGAATCCTTCAGCACGTCCTGCGCACCCTCTGCGATAGCAGCCGCATCGGGATTGATATTGAAGACCTCGCCCACCGTGTTGATGATCGCCATACGCTGCTCGGTAAACTTCTTGCTCGTATTCACCAATTCAAACAGACGTACATACACGACAATTTTCTGCTGCTGATTGATGTTCTTATTGATCTTCTTGCAGATACCGAGGATTTTCACGGACTCCCTCACCGAAGTGAGCTCCTTGTCCTTCTCCATCTTGGCGCGTGCCTCTGGGTTGTTGGCGAGTTCCTTCTCAAGCTCAAGCTGTTTTTGACGCTCACGCGCCTGCTTGCGCAATGCTTTTTCGTCAAGAATAAGCCCCACCTGCTTCTTGAAATCCAGCAGCCATTCTTGAGCAGCCTCCACACCAAGCTGCTGTATGAGGAAACTCTCCACATACTGCAACTCCTTGTCCTCGATGCCGCCGTC
>JAFXMJ010000407.1 GCA_017530465.1 Bacteroidales bacterium | reverse complement strand
TTTCTGTTTTTTGAGTTCGCGGAATTGAGTTTTCTGTTTTTCACGCGGTTTTTTCCAATCGCGAATGAGGGCATAGACCGGCTCTTTTTTGGTTGTGGAGCCAAAAAGGTTGTCTTCTTTTTTGGTGATTTCGGCGTATGGCACGGTGTCGGATAGTCCGTCCATCTGCCAAATATTCCACGATACGATGTATGCGATGCCGTTGATACTTTGAGGCGGCACGTCGCACCCAAATTTTTCGCGGTAATATTCTATAAAAGTGAGGAACGCCGTCTCCCGCGCAATCAGGAGGCTGTCGCCTTGAAATTCGTAACCGTATGTGTTTTCGAGTGCGGTTTTAGCCCATTCGAGCCAATCGCCTGATTTGTCGGTGTTTTCGCTTACGACGCGCAGTTTGCGGTCGAGAAGCCCGATGCGTTCTTTTATGGGGATTATTGTACCTGATACAGTGTCGTATCTACTGCACAAATAAGGTGCTTCGCCGCAGGTGATTTCTAACCGCGTGTCGCGCACGTAGTCTTTCCAAGTTTTGCCGTCGGGAAATCTTATCGGTGCAGGGTTGGAAGTCCAAGTGTTGTCGGAGTTTTCGGTGTTGAACTGATTGATAAAACCATCGCCAAACCAAGCGTTGTCTATCAGATTGTTTTGAGCGTTGCAAATCCACGACGGCGTAAAGACCTCCGCCTTGTCTTTGGTTCTGATGGTCTGTTCCTCTTTGGTTTTGGATGCGCGGGGCTGAATGATTTTGCCGTTTTCTTTGGTAATGAGATGCTTCAATATAGGTTTTTCGGCGGCATACTCATCACCCAAACGTGCATAAGAATCTGTCGCCCAGACAATGTTGGACGATGGAAACGCATTTGGATACTGATGGCGGGTGTGGTCGATAAGCAAAATATCAAGCACACCGGGCCAACATTCCTCGATATTGTCTTCGAGTATGTCGATGTCCTCGCACATAACAGAACGATTATGCGCGGTTGCGGATTATTGCAAAAAAACGGAGGTCAGGTCAAGTACCTATAAAAAAGGAACGCGGACGAATCTTGTCAACGTTCCGAGGTACTTGGCCTGACCCACATAGCGAAACAAGAAACGCCCACGTATAACGCGGACGTTTGCTTTATTATTCGCTACGTTCTTCTAACGGCCAAGTTTTCGGAACATTTATTTGTAATAAATAGCAAACGCTTAATTTACAATATGTTAACTTCTGACTATGATGTTTCCATAGTCGTTGTATGCTGCAAAGTTAAGACATTTGCCGTTAATCGCCAAATATTTTCAGTGCAAAAGTTGAAATTTTTTTGGGGATACCTTGTGTTTGTTACAAAAAAAGACTAATTTTACCCCCGATAATATAAAAAAATTAACTCCACATAAAGCAATGAACGAGGAACCGAAACTCATACCGTTGGGAATCAATGACTTTGCGCGGATACGCAAGGAGAATTACTACTATGTAGATAAGACGATGTATATCGAACCAATCGAGAGTTATAGTAGTTATATGCTTATTGTACGTCCGCGACGGTTTGGCAAGAGCCTGTTCCTCAGTATGTTGGAGAGTTATTATGACGTGAAGGCGAAAGACGATTTCGACATTTTGTTTTCGGGTCTTTATGTCCACGACCATCCTACCAAATGGCACAACCACTATCAGGTTTTGCGACTTGATTTTTCGCAAGTCGGAAGTGATTTCGAGCATTTGGAGGAGCGGTTTTTTAATTATTGCAACAATCGTCTCGAAATGTTTGCACAAAAATACAAGGATGCGTATTATCCTGAATTTGTGGACGATGTTAAGAACCAAAAATTCACATCAGAAAAAATTGTTTTGATTGCGGAACGTGCCAAAATGTATGGTCACCAACTCTATCTCATCCTTGACGAGTACGACAATTTTACCAACACAGTTTGGTCATTGAAAGGCACAAATGTCTATAAATCAATTACTCACGGTGAAGGTTTTTATAGGGATGTTTTCAAGAATTTCAAGGGCAATTTTGAAAGGATTTTCATAACGGGCGTGTCGCCGGTAACGTTGGACGACTTGACGAGCGGTTTCAACATCGCCACGTATGCTTCCAATTTTCCACAATACAATCAGGTGTTTGGCTTTTCGGAATACGAGGTTCGCGAGATGATAAAGTATTATCAATCAGTTGGTTTGATAAAAGACCCATCGCCCGAAAAAACAGATGAGATAATATCCTCGATGCGTCCGTGGTGCAATAATTATTGTTTTGCCTTCGATAGTTTCGTCAACAACGAGCCGAAGATGTTCAATGGTATGATGACCACGGAGTATATCAGTTATTATATTCAACAACAAAAACTTCCCGATGAAATGTACCTGCCAAACGCGATGATTGATTATGGCAAACTCGACCATCTGATTCGTTTGGAGAAGGACAATGAGAATCTCCGTCGCAGTGCCATTATTATGAAAATCATCGACCAAGGCTATATCTACGACAAGATTAACGGACATTTCCCTGCGTCGGATGTTGTAAGGCTTGAAAATTTCACGAGCCTCCTGTATTATTACGGAATGTTGACGATAACAGGTGTGCGCGGTCTCAACACCAAACTCGCCATCCCTAACAATAATGTTTGGAAGCATTATTACCGCTATTTGCAGAGCGAGTACGACAAATATTTGTCCGTTGACCTTGGCAATTTGATGGAAGCGTTTGACAGTGCCGCCCTCGACGGCAACTATCACGATATGCTTGCCTACATTGCCGATGCTTACAAAAATGCCTCTGTCAACCGCAGTAGCATCCAAGGCGAGCGTAATATTCAGGGCTTTTATATGGCGTACCTCTACCTAAGTCCGTACTATCTGATGAAGCCCGAAATTGAACTTGCGCACGGCTACGGCGATATTTTCCTATTGCCCGACACGCGGTTTGATTTTGTAAGCCATTGTTATCTTGTTGAGTTTAAGTATGTTACTACAACTGCCACCGCACAGGAAGAAACCGATGCTTTTGCCGCCGCAGTTGCGCAGTTGAATGTTTATGCCTCCGACGCGCAGATTGTCAAGATGATAAGTTATTCGCGTCTGCACAAGATTGCGATGGTATTCAAGGGCGGCGATTTGGTGAGGATGGAGGAGGTGTAAAGGGTTCCCCGTCCGTGGGTGCGAGAAAAGAACTAATTTTTTTCTCATTTTTCCGCTAATACCTTGTGTTTGTTACAAAAAATGACTAATTTTACCCCCAGTTTGATACAAAAATCGGGGATTTATACCCCCGGTTTGATACAAAAATAAGACTTTTATACCCCAAGTTTGTAACAAAAAAATTATGAAACGACTTGCAATAGAGAAACTTATGGTATTATAAAAAAAGGTGCGAATTTTTCAATCCGCACCTTGATATCAAATTTGTTAAAAAAAACTTATTCCTTCGTCAGATACCACCTCACTGTCCAATCCAACTTCTTGCCGGGTTTGAGGGTGGTGTATGCGCCTTGGCTTTCGAGTTCTACGTAGGTATCGCCTTGATTGACATACACTTGGATTTCAGCCTCGTCGGGGGCGGGGTCTGAGGGTTTGAGGTCGGGGAACACCTTTTTGAGGACGAGACCGTTGCTCTTGAAGGCGAGCCAACCCTTGCCGTCGGCGTTGATTTTGCGGTTTTGACGCTCCACGTGGTCGATGTCGTAGGTGGCGAGTCCGTCCTTCTTGACGAAATTCATCAGGCCGGCGGGCGTGATGGCGTCAACATCGGCATCAAAATACACCGTGCCGTGCGCCAAAACGCGGGTTATCTCCCACGGGGCAACCTTGCGCTCTTGGTCGGATTCGTTGATGAGTGTGTAGGTTACGACGATGCAATGATCCTTGCTGTCCACCTCAAAACGCTTCTTGATGCGCAGCGGAATTTTTTCGGAAAGTGGGCTTGTCATTGTTATAACGCCCTTATCCTCTGATACTTCGTAGGGAGCCATGTCGTGTTCGTGCACGGGCGGCCAGTTCCATTCTTTCTGAGGACTTGTCCAAAATGTGCTGCCGTACATATTTGGGAAGTTGATTTGGGAGAGCACCTCGGTTGTGTCGTATTTCAACGACGTGATTCTTGCACCGTTGTTGGCGTCGATTTCCATTGTTACGTTATCGACGCGGAGGGTGTAGATTTTTGGGTCGTTCTTCTTGAACTGAAATCTTGGCGGCTGCGCGTAACTTGTGCCCACCAAGCACATTAACAATGAAATTGTAGTGATTAGTCTTCTCATAATATCTATTAGTTTAGTAAAGTAGTTAAGCAACTGCAAAACTAACATCGAAATTTGGAATTTGCAAATATTTTTTGCGGATGGGCTGATTTTTAATTATTTTTGCGTCATTATGAATACAATCACCATCACCCCCATCGCCCGAATCCGCACCGAATTTCCGCAGAAGTTCGGCATACCGAGGCAGCCGCTGTTGGCGCAAAATACTGTCGCTGAGATAGTTTTTGAGCCGGAGTTTCGCAATCCCGACTGCATCCGTGGCATCGAAAAATGCAGTCATTTGTGGCTGATTTGGGAGTTTTCGGAGTTTTCGGGGCGGCAATGGTCGCCGCTTGTGCGCCCGC
>JAFXMJ010000406.1 GCA_017530465.1 Bacteroidales bacterium | reverse complement strand
TGCCATGTAGGTTCTATCTTTACTTCCATCACATTCTACTTTAATCTTTAATCTCTCAACTCTCCACTTTTAAATCCTTGAATCCTTCGCCCAAAACTTCGCTTGCGTCCAATATCGCCATAAAAGCCTTGGGGTCGATTTCGCGGATGAAATCTTTTAGCAATTCTGCCTGCCGTCGCGAGAGGACGGTGAAAAGGATGTTGCGCTCCTGATTGTGGTACATGCCGCGACCGTTGAAGAATGTGCCGCCCCTGTCCATCTTGTAGAGAATCACCTCGCGGATTTCATCGGGATGTTCGGTTATGATTATCAACGCCTTCTCCACGTTGAGACCCTGAAGAACAACGTCGATACACTTGCCCGTGATGAAAATGATAATCCACGAATACAGCGGGATGCTCCAATCGTGAAACGCCGCCAACGACAGCAACACAATTGCCGAATCCACATAAATCTGCATCAATCCCAATGGCCCGCGAGTATATTTAGCGAGGATGGCGGCGATGATGTCGCTGCCGCCCGTAGTAGCGTGAGCCTTGAAGACGATACCAGAGCCGATGCCCACAAGCACGCCGCCCGCAATAGCCGACAGCAGCGGATTGTCAGCCACAAGAGGCTCATAACCGTGGAAATACTCCAAAACACTCGAAAATACCGACATCGACACGAAGCCCAGCACCGTCTTGAGTCCAAACTTAGGTCCCAAAATCTTGGTGCCCAATATCGTGAGCGGAATATCCATCAGGAGGGCGAGCACACCGATGGGAAGACCGTCGGGAAACATCTCAAACGAATCCTTCGTCAGGTGGTGTATCATAATGGAGATACCATACACGCCGCCCGGCACAAACTTATACGGAGATACAAACAATATGTACGCTAATGCAATAATAAACGTACCCAACAGAACCATCAGATACTGCTTGAGCGAGGTTCTGTTGAAATAATCACTCCATTTCATTGCTACCTGTGGAATATATTTTTTTATACAATCACAACTTCCGGCTCGAGCTTGACGCCAAAACGCTGCTTGACAGCCTTCTTGATATTCTTGGCGTATTCAAGGATTTCCCTGCCCTTTGCGCCACCGAGGTTCATTAATATAAGTGCATTGGTGTATGCCACGCCAACAGTGGCTGTAGGTGTGCGCTTGAATCCGCAGAGGTCGATGAGCTGTCCGGCGGGTATCTTAAACATGCCATCCTCTTGTTCAAACATCTTGACCTCGGGATGCTGCTTTGCCATTTTGGCGGCTTCCTCAGGCGTAATGTCGGGATTCTTGAAGAAACTTCCTGCATTGCCATACTGCTTAAAATCGGGGATTTTCTCAAAACGCAATGCAAGCACAGCCCTCCTTACGAGCATAGGGGTAAGCACTGCATAACCCGAAAGACGCTCCTGCAATGTGCCGTAGCCAACTATAGGCACGTACTTCTTGGCAAGTGCAAATGTTACGGAAGTGATGAAGGTCTTGTCCAACAATTCGTGCTTGAAGATGGAATCGCGGTAGCCGAATTTGCAGCCGTCATTGTCGATGGTGTGCATCTCGTAATCATCAAAGTCGAAGTATTCCACGCTCCTTACGAGGTTGCGAAGCTCCTGACCGTAAGCACCGATGTTTTGCACCACCGCGCCGCCCACAGAGCCAGGTATGCCCGAAAGATTCTCCGCGCCGTGCAGGTGTTTTTTGAGGCAGAATGCAATGAACTCATCGAAATCCTCGCCGGACGCCACCTTGAGCAGCACCTCGTCGTCGTTCTCGCTTACGAACTCGATGCCCTTCATCTCATTTTTAAGCACCACGCCTTTGAACCTCTTTTTCACAAAGAGGACATTGCTGCCGTTGCCCAACACAAGTCGCGGCATGTCCATCAGCTTGCGTTTGCGCACAAAAGAATCCAAATCCTCGCGCAAGCCCACTTCGTAAAAGACGTTGGCCTTCGCCTTGATATTGAAAGTATTGGAACCTTCCAACGAATAATCGGTATAAAAAATCATTTTCTCAAATATGATTGTTTTAAATATATATGCTGTATAAATTTTACTTTCAACTTTATCCTTTTCTCGTTTCTCTCTCCTCTTTCCTCCTAAAATCTCGCACCAAACACAAGTACGTCGTCGAGCTGCTTCAAGTCGCCGCGCCATTGCGCAAGGTTTTCTTCAAGGCGTCGCTCCTGCTCCTTCATATCGAAGGTGTAAATTTGCAAGAGGAAGTCCTTGAACCGTTTGACAAGGTATTTTTTCTTGCGTCCGTCCACCATGCCAAACTGGTCGGCATATCCGTCGGTAAACATATAAGCCATATCGCCCGGCTGGATGTCGATGACGTGATTGGTGAAGCGGTCTGACTGGTTTTCATAATATCCAATGGGCATCTCGTCGGCGTCGTACTGCGTGAGATTGCCATCGCGGATTATCACAAGGGGATTGAACGCGCCCGCATATTGCAACTTGGACGCCGTCTTGTCGTAAATACAAAGAGCGATGTCCATGCCATCCTGCTGCTCGCCCTCCTTGCCGGTCTGATGCAGATAGGTGATTATCTTGAGCCTAAGACTCGTGAGGATTCCTGCGGCGGTCACAAACTTGGAATTGCTGCGTCCAGCTATCTCATTGAGGAACGTGATGCCAAGCAGACTCATGAACGCACCCGGCACGCCGTGACCTGTGCAGTCGGCGGCTGTATATACAAACTTGTCGCCGATGTGCGTGCCCCAATAAAAATCGCCGCTCACTATGTCGCGGGGTTTGAGCATTATGAAATGCTCCGGCAGATACTGATTGAAATAATCCACCATAGGCATCACCGCCTGCTGTATCTTCTGGGCATAGAGTATCGACTCGATGATTTTGTCGTTTTGGTTTGCTATCTCCTCCTTCTGTGCGCTTATTTCCTCGTGGGCGAGAGTGAGAGCGTTGTTTTTTTCCTCCAATTTCTGATTGTCGCGGCGTTTGTCGATATAGAATTTAGCAATCACGGCAAGCATTATCAGGAACAATGCAATAGCCGTCCACGCCATCAATAGACGATTGTTGAGCAGTTCGTTGCGGGTGTTGAGCTGTTCGAGTTCACGCTGCTTGTCGGCAATTTCGGTGTCGAGAATAGCCTTCTGTTCTTCTGCCTCTTTGCGTTGCTCGTCGAGATGCTTCTTTTGCCGCGTAAGTTCGGTCTCCACGAAGTTGATTTCCTTGTTGCGTATCTCCAATTGCTCCGCCGCCTTGTCGAGTTCGCGCTTGGTGACTTCCAGCTGTTCCTGCATTTTTCTCACGGATTCCTTCTGGTCCTTGAGCCTGTCCACCTGGTCGGTAATTGCCTGCGACTGACGCGAAATACTGCGGTTGAGCTTGTCGATGGTAAGCTCCTTCTCAAAAATCTCGCGCTCACGTTCATTAAGGAGTACCTGCTTGCGGATGATTTCATCTTCTTTGGACGCCAATTCCATCCTCAACCGCGCAATCAGAGAATCCTTGTTGGAAGATGTATCGGCATACTGCGCCCGCGCCCCTATGCAGAACGTTGTGGTCAATATTAATAATATGGCAATCCTGATACTCAATGCAATTTATAAATATTATGTTTGGTTGTCTTTGCAATACCCTAATGAAATACACTTCATTAATGGTTGGCGAGGATAAACTCTTCGAGTATCTTCGCATGGTCAAATGCAAGGGCTGGCAGATTGTTGAGGTCAAACCAATCTACATCCGCCGCGTCGTCGCTCGCCACAGCCTCGGTGTCCTCGTC
>JAFXMJ010000405.1 GCA_017530465.1 Bacteroidales bacterium | reverse complement strand
GCATTATAAGCAGAATTGCTCTTGGGCGAATTGGCAAGATAAATCACTGTTTCACTGAGAATTATACGCGATTCGGGATAGCCAATGGTGCTGACAGCCTGGAAACAAGCGTTAGCAATCAACATCGCATTAGGATTGGCAAGTCCGATGTCCTCGCTCGCCAAAATCACAAGCCGCCGCGCAATAAATTTCAAATCTTCTCCACCAGCCAACATCCTTGCAAGCCAATATACTGCCGCATTTGGGTCGCCGCCACGTACCGACTTGATGAACGCCGAAATAATGTCGTAATGCATGTCGCCCTTCTTGTCATACATTGCGGTAGTCTTTTGAAGGCATTTGGCAACAGTTTCATCATTGATGACGATATGCTCCGAAGTCTGCGCATTGATGACAATCTCCAAAATATTCAGCAACTTGCGGGCGTCTCCCCCACTCTGACGGAACAACGAAGCAGTTTCCTCGACTTTTATGTCCATTTCCTTCAATACAGGATCCAAAGTCAAAGCACGGTTCAACAAGTTTTCAAGGTCTTGTTTTTCAAGCGGTTGCAATACATAAACCTCACAACGCGACAATAGCGGCGCAATCACTTCAAAAGACGGATTCTCTGTAGTCGCGCCAATCAAGACAACAATACCCTGCTCCACCGCGCCAAGCAGAGAATCCTGCTGGCTCTTATTGAAACGGTGGATTTCGTCGATGAAAAGAATCGGGGTCTGCGTACTGAAAAAAGCGGCGTGCTGCGCCTTCTCCAACACTTCGCGCACATCCTTCACACCGCTCGTAACGGCACTGAGGGTGTACATGGCGCGGTTGCCGGATTTAGCGATGATGCGGGCGAGAGTAGTCTTGCCCACGCCGGGCGGGCCCCAAAGTATGATGCTCTGGATGCGTCCGGTATTAATCATATTGCGAAGGACAGCCCCCTCGCCAACGAGATGCTGCTGTCCGATGTATTCGTCAAGATTTTTAGGCCTCATTCGCTCGGCCAATGGCATGTTCGGCATAAAGTAATCGTATTATGTTTTTGCAAAATTAATAAAAATCGCGCAGTAGTATCACAAATACACAAAAAAATGTCTATCTTTGTCGGCACAACTAATAATAAGAAGAAAATGCAGGTACTTTACGAAGACAATCATATAATAATCGTGTCCAAGACTGTCAATGAAATCGTCCAGGCGGACAAGACTGGCGACAAAACATTGATAGACAGCGTGAAAACGTACATCAAAGAAAAATATTGCAAACCCGGCGAAGTGTTCATCGGGTTGCCGCACCGTCTCGATAGGCCGACGTCGGGCATAGTGGTTTTTGCACGGACGAGCAAGGCGTTGACGAGGCTCAATGCGATGTTCCGCGACGGCAATATCCACAAGACCTATTGGGCAATCACCGCCAACAAGCCACCGCAGGAAGAAGGCACGCTGGAAAATTATATTCAAAAAAACGAAAAACTCAACAAATCGTTCATCGCCAAAAAGGAATCCAAAGAGGCGAAAAAGGCTATACTCAATTACAAGATAATCAGCGCGTCAGACCGTTATTATCTTTGGGAAATAGAACTTCTGACGGGTCGCCACCATCAGATACGCTGCCAGCTTGCCAACATCGGCTGCCCCGTAAAAGGCGACCTCAAATACGGCTATCCACGCAGCAATCCCGACGGCGGACTCTCGCTTCACGCCCGCCGCGTACAATTCGTGCATCCGGTCAGCAAGGCGGAAATAGACGTCACCGCTCCCGTGCCGGACGACAACCTTTGGAAATTCTTTGAGGAATCAGCTCAATAGCCATCAAACAGGTCGTGCATATAGTTCAAACTCCTAGGAGTCGGTGATGACCACATTGTAGAATCCGCCGATTTGGAAATCGGGCGCATCCTGCTTATTGACAAGCACTTCGCAATCAACCTCGGGCGAATCGTATTGAGTGCGTCCCACCCAATAGCCAGATTCGTCACGGTCGATGACAATCTCAAAACACTTGCCTATCTTATTGACATTCAGCTGCAAAGAGATTTTTTGCTGTATGGACATAATGCGGTCGGCGCGTTCCTGCTTTTTCTTCTTGGAGATACGGTCTTTGTAATGCTCCGCACTGTACGTGCCCTCCTCCTCCGAATATGGGAACACGCCAAGCCTGTCAAATTTGGTCTCCTTCACAAAATCCACCAACTCTTCAAAAGCCTTGTCGGTCTCGCCCGGGAAACCAACCAACAACGTGGTTCTAAGCGTGATGTCGGGGACTATCTCACGGAATTTTTTCAGAAGTGCTAATGTTTCGGCGCGAGAGTGACCTCGTTTCATCTTGTCGAGCACATTGTCGTTGATGTGCTGGAGCGGAATGTCGAGGTACTTGCAGACCTTGGGATTGTCGCGCATAATATCCAACGTCCTGAGTGGGAAGTTGTTTGGATAAGTATAATGCAATCGTATCCACTTGACACCCTCAATAGCCGCCAACGCCTCCACAAGCTCTGGCAGACGGAAATCGCCATACAAATCCTTGCCATAATAGCTCAAATCCTGCGCAATGAGATTGAATTCCCGCGTGCCGTTTTGGGCGAGTCTCGTCACTTCGTCGATAATCTCGTCCATCGGTCGCGATACGTAATGTCCTCTGATATAAGGAATTGCACAAAAAGCGCAATATCTGTCGCAACCCTCCGATACCTTGATGTATGCGGTGTGCTGAGGCGTAGAAATCATCCTCGGCTCCTTGACAACAGACTTGCTGAGGTCGTCGCAATCGAGACGGTCGAGGATTTCATTGATATTGTCCACTCCAAAAAATTCGTCCACCTCTGGGATGTCGGCAGCAAGCTCCTTCTTGTAACGCTGTGAGAGACAGCCAAATACAAAGAGCCGCTGAATCCTACCCTCGTTTTTGAGGTTGATGTACTCCATAATGGTGTCGATGCTCTCCTGCTTGGCATCGAGGATGAAGCCACAAGTATTAATCAATACAATGTCGGCATCGGCGTTGTCATCGTCAAAAACAACGTCGTACCTGCTGTGTATTCGCGTGGCAATGTCCTCGCTGTCCACGAGGTTTTTGCTGCAACCGAGGGTTATGATTGCGAGTTTCTTTTTGTGCATTTGTTGATTATTGTATTATGCTTATTTGTTGCCGTCGGGCTGCTGCCCCTGCGGCGGTGGCGGAGGCGTAGGCCTTGAGGCACGTTTTGCACCCGCCTTCACGTTGGCCTTCTCCTGCGTGAAAAATTTTTCGAGGGCGTTCTGTAGATCTTTGTCCTTGACCTTTCCCGAGATGCAGATTTCTGCGCCACTGGTGCCGACAAGGCGGATTTCGCTCCGCTCGAGCTTCACCCACTCCACGAGAGCCATTGCAAGCGTCGTGAGGGGTTCGGTAGCCGAGCCTATCAACGCCGTGAGAGCCGAGGCGATGCCCGCACCCATCTCGCCTTTCTTGGGACGCTGAGTGGCAAGACCCACTTTCGAAACGCCCTTGATTTTTTTCCTTTCGATGAAGGACTGGAGTGCCATAAGGTCTTCCTTTGAGGTTTCGCCCTTGGCATATTCTATTTTCACTTTCATTTTTCAGATGTTTTTGGATTCATTTTTCAAGTCCAAAGATAACAAAACTAATCGAAACTACAAACAAGAATGTAAAAAAAAATTGCGGCGCGTCCATATCCGAGGGATGCGCCGCAAAGAATTTCGTTAGTAATTGTTAAGGAGTACGCCGTCTTCGTCGTGGATTGCGAAATTAATCAAGCCATATTCAGAGTCGGCTTTAATTTTAATCATGACTTTGTATTTCAGCATCCACTTCATCCTTATCGAGAAGACGCCCTTGGTCAGATAGGCTTCCACGATTGGGTTCACTGTGAGTATGAGCTTGCTGACAACGTTTTCGTCCAAAACATTCTTGATGTTGTCTTCGATTTCGTCGGCAAGCACGATGGAGGATGTAATTTGTCCAGTGCCACCGCAGCACGGGCAAGTCTCCTGTGTCTTCATGTCCATCTCGGGCCTAACGCGCTGCCTTGTAATCTGCATCAGGCAGAATTTGCTGAGGGGCAGGATGTTGTGCTTGGTCTTGTCCTTTGACATCGCCTGGCGCATCCTGTCGTAGAGTTCCTTTTTGTTTTCGTTTTTGTGCATGTCGATGAAATCGACCACTATGATGCCGCCAATATCCCTCAGCCTGAGCTGGCGTGCAATCTCGTCGGCGGCTGCAAGGTTGACATCGAGCGCATTGGTCTCTTGGTCGGTGTTGCTTGCGCGGTTGCCGCTATTGACGTCAATAACAAAAAGAGCCTCCGTATGCTCCATTATGAGGTAGGCACCGTTTTTGAAAGTGACGGTCTTGCCAAATAGGAGCTTAATCTGCTTGTTGATGTTGAAGTAACGGTCGAAAATAGGCGTCTTGTCCGTATCGAGCTTTACAATCTTCTCTTGTTCGGGCGCGATGTCGCAGATGAACGACCTTGCCTCGTGGTAGAGGGCTGGATCATTGACGACAATGCTATTGAACGAATTGTTGAGAGTGTCGCGGAGTATGGTGGAAGTGGCGTCCATCTCGCCGGCGAGCAGTCTTGGCGGGAAACATCCCGACAACGCCTTGAGCGCCGACTCCCATTTCTCCACGAGCGACTTGATTTCGGCGTCGAGTACAGCCACACGACGGTTTTGCGCCTCGGTACGCACAATGATGCCGTAGTTTTTTGGCTTGATGGACTGTATTAACTGCCTTAGTCTTTCGCGTTCTTCCTTCAACTTAATTTTTTGGGAAACCGACACCTTGTCAGAGAAGGGCAGCAGCACGAGGTTTCTGCCCGCGATGGAGACCTCGGACGTAAGCCTTGGTCCCTTGGTGTTGATCGGTTCCTTGCTAATCTGAACAACTACCCTCTGACCAGATGACAGTTGCTCGGTAATCTTGCCCTTCTTGTTGATTTCGGGCATCAGATTGATAGATTGCAGGGGCTTGAGGTTCTTGGGGTTGTCGATGGCGACCTGGATGTACTTGTGCAACGTAGAAAATTGCGGCCCTAAGTCCTGATAGTGCAGGAACGCATCCTTCTCGAATCCAACATCCACGAAGGCTGCATTGAGGGCCGGCATGATTTTCTTGACTTTACCTAAGTAAATGTCGCCTACGCAAAACCGTCTGTTCCTCTTCTCCTTGTGAATCTCTACCAGCCGCTTGTCTTCAAGCAAGGCCAGTATCACTTCCGACTCTGTAGCATTTACAACTAAATCATTAGTTACTTGTTCGTTGTCCACTTAGTATCAGTTTTAGTTTATCTGTATGATACAGAGGTAATAGAGTTAGGGGAAGTACAAGAAACTGCTATTTCTTCTTGTGCCTGTCCTTGCGCAGACGTTTTTTGCGCTTGTGAGTAGCCATCTTGTGGCGTTTTCTCTTCTTTCCGCTTGGCATTTTTGGAGTTTTTGTGTTAATAAAAAAGGTTGACTATCTAAAAAAGATGACAAATCGCGGTGTTAGACACGACTTATTTCTTCTTGTCTTTAACTTCGCCGACGAAAACCTTTGAAGGCTTGAACGCAGGGATGTTGTGCTCCGGAATCACAATTGTAGTGTTCTTGGAGATGTTGCGAGCCGTCTTCTGAGCCCTCTTCTTGATCACGAAGCTGCCGAATCCGCGAAGATATACGTTCTTCTCAGCCACCAACGCATCTTTGATTGTGTCCATGAATGCTTCAACAGCCTTCTGGACAGTAACTTTCTCAATTCCCGTGTTCTTGGAAATCTCGTTTACGATGTCTGCTTTTGTCATTTTTGTTATTGTTATTTAATACGTTTTACTATTGATTTTTTCCGACTGCAAATATAAAGGTTTTTGCAAGATAAATAAAATTTTTTGAACTATTTTTTTTGCTTTTTTTTTGATTTTCTGTCAAATACACAAAAAAACGGTTGCAATCTGCGGCGTCCCGCACATTGCAACCGTCATATATATATAAAGTGTGGTGTTGGTATCGTGGTTGTGCGCCCTATCTCATGTCATTGACTTCCGCGCCGGGGTATTTGGCGGGGTCGTAGGTGAAGAGAGCGTCCGTCATCGTGGCGTTGGGCTTGTATTCGGTGATTTCGATTATCTGGTCGCTGCCGTTCTTGAACTTGATGTCGATGATGGCTATCTGCGCCGTCTCCTTCACGATAACGAGCTCCACAGTGTGGAATTCCTTGCCCTTTGGCTTCTCGGGATAGAGGTCAACAACCTGGCAGGTCTTCTTTTCGGTGACCACCTTGCCGTCCTTCTTCACCTTCACTTCGCGCTGCTCCTCGCCTTTGAGTGCGTACTTGAAGCCTTTTTGGTAAAGGTCGAATATCTTGGTGGGGTTGCTGATGATGTTGTCTTCGTCCTCCTCCACCTCGGAGATGGTGATTTCGTTGGCGTCCTTGGAGTATGTCCACATTGTGGTGCCGTCGCTAAACATCTCTGTGCCGGCAAGTATCAATTTGTATTTGCCGCCCTTGAGGAACATGAATCCGCTCTTGGTGTCCTTGGTCTTCTCAGCCTTGTTTTCGAGAGTCCAGTCGAATGATGCGCGGAGTGTCTGGTAGCTCTGCGTGGTCGATTGTACCTTGTCGAGGATTTTTTTGGCGTTGGGGTCGTGAGCGTCGTCCTGAGCCATGGCTGGCGTTGCAAGCACCAACGCCATCAATGCTGCTGATATTATCTTAGTAAGTTTCATTTTGATATGTGTTTTGTGGTTTGTAACTGTACTAATTGTTGCAATGATTATTGATAGTTGAAAAAAAATTAAAGCGAACGGTCGAGGTTTTCTATGAATTGCGACAAGGCATATTCAGAATCAATGTACACCTTGCGGGGCTTGCTGCCTTCGGCGGGACCCACGATGCCGGCGGCTTCGAGCTGGTCCATGATGCGTCCGGCGCGGTTGTAACCGATTTCGAGTTTGCGCTGGAGCATCGAGGTGCTGCCCTGCTGCGTGGTGACGATGATGCGCGCCGCCTCCTCAAACATAGAGTCGCGTTTGGAGAGGTCAACTGCCTCAGCCTCATCGCCAGCCTCAATGTCAGGCTCGGGAAGTTCGTAGGTGGTGGGATAGCCGCGCTGCGAACCAATAAATTCCGTTATCTGTTCGAGTTCTGGAGTATCAATGAAGGCGCATTGCAGACGTGTGATGCCATCGCTGCCATACTGCACGAGCATATCGCCACGACCAATGAGGTGGTTGGCACCAGTGGTGTCGAGGATGGTCTTGGAATCGACAGCAGACGACACCTTGAAGGCGATACGCGACGGGAAGTTGGCCTTGATAGTACCCGTAATGATATTGGTGGTAGGACGCTGCGTGGCGACAATGAGGTGGATGCCAATGGCGCGGGCGAGCTGTGCGATACGCGCAAGGGGTTTTTCCACTTCCTTGCCTGCTGTCATAATGAGGTCGGCAAACTCGTCGATTACCACTATTATATAAGGCAGGAACTTGTGTCCGCGTTCAGGATTGAGACGACGCGCAATAAACTTGGCGTTGTACTCCTTGATGTTGCGGCACTCCGCCTCTTTGAGCAGGTCGTAGCGGTTGTCCATCTCCACGGTAAGCGAATTGAGGGTCTGTTTTACCTTCTCGACGTCGGTGATGATGGCGTCTTCGCTTTCAGGAAGTTTGGCGAGGTAGTGCTTTTCAATCTTTTTATAAAGTGTGAGCTCCACCTTCTTGGGGTCAACGAGCACAAACTTGACCTGCGCGGGGTGCTTTTTGTAAAGTATCGACGCAATGATGGCATTGAGACCAACCGACTTACCTTGACCAGTAGCACCAGCGACAAGCAGGTGAGGACATTTGGTAAGGTCGATGACGTAACTCTCGTTGCTGATGGTCTTGCCGATGGCGAGCGGGAGTTCGTATTTGCTGTTTTGGAAAGCCGCCGACGTTATCAGCGATTCCATTGTGACAATCTCCGGGTTTTGGTTGGGGACTTCGATACCGACAGTGCCGCGTCCGGGGATTGGCGCGATGATACGGATACCAGTAGCCTTCAAGTTCATCATGATGTCGTCCTCGAGGCTCTTGATTTTTGAAATCTTGACGCCCGGAGCCGGCGTGAGTTCGTAGAGTGTGACGGTAGGGCCGATGTTTGCCTTTATCTTGGTGAGCTTGATGCGGAAATCCTTGAGAACGTTGACAATCTTGGTCTTGTTTTCGGTAAGCTCCGCGTCGGAAACGGTCTTCTTGTTGTCGAGATGGTTGAGCAGCGACACCGGCGGAAGCTTGTAGTCGGAGAGGTCGAGCGTCGGGTCATACGGAGGCAAATTGCTGATGTCGGTGACGGTGATGTCGTGGTTTTTCTCCACCTCGAGGGGCATAGCCTCGCCGTCGGACGATGCAGCCGTAGCCGTAAATGTAGATGTGCCAGGTGTTACCTCCGAGGGCTGTACGTCGGGGTCGGGCGCAGCAAATGTGACTTCGGGCTGCTGTTCTTCTTCGGTATTGTCCTCCACCTCGAAATCAATGCCGTCTGTATTGTCGGCGGTGTTGGTGCCGCCAATCACGTAACGCTCCTTTACTGAATTCGGTCCATTGGATTCTGTAGATTCAGGCTGACGCACATTTGCAGTCTGCTGAGGTTGAGCCTGTTGCGACTGCTGCTGACGGTCGTTGAAATCTATCTTCTGATCCTTGCCAACATAATCCTTGCCGCCTGAGAAGATGTTGCGGACAAAAGAGCCGATGCCCTTGCTGCCGCCTTCCGGCTTTGGCGTATTGATGGGACTGTTGAGCGAATTGTCGTCGCCACGGTTGTCTTCCTCGAAAATAACCTCATCATAATTGTCGTCGTCATCCTTTTTTGTGCGAGTGCGCGTGGATGTGTTGCCCTGCTGCTTTTCGGCGTTGAGCTTCTGGGTCTCGGTCATCGACTTTGCAAAGGTATTGGCGGTCTGCCAAGCGTTCTTGAGGTCGCGGTGACGGCGGAGGTCGTCGCCAAATATCTTCACCCAGCTTACCGAATTTTCGACGGTCATCATAACGATGGCTCCCGCACATATCAATAGGAACAGCGCAGTGCCAAATTTGCCTATCACGGATTCAAACCATCTATCCACTTCATAGCCAAACACGCCGCCGATGAAGAAGTAATCGTTGCCAAATATCATCGACAGGAACACCGACAGCCACACCATCCATATCAACGAATGTTTGACAGTGGGCCAATAAGGCATAGGCTCAAATTTGAACACCTTGAGCGCAGTAATCGCAAAAAGCAACAAGAATGCAAATGCTGGCAACCCGAAGAGGTTGTGTATGAAGATATGGGCGAGCAACGCGCCTATCTTGCTGCCGCTATTGGCAACTTCGATGTCACTATTGAATAAGAAACGGAATATGCCTATCTCAAATTTGCTCTGGTCTTCCTTCCACGTAAACAAGTAGGAAACAAAACCCAGCAATGCAATCACTGTCAACAGCATAAGCCCCAAACCGATGACGAACTTGGTGCGTTCGTCCTTGAAGAAGCGGACCAGCTTGTCAACCGGCGATTCATATTCTAATTTTTTGCGCCCCATTCTATTGTTTAATTGTTATCAACTAAGGTAAATTTTGTGCAAAAGTAAAAATTATTTTACTAAGAAAAAAGAAAAAAAGTAAAAAACATAATCAAACGACGATGATTTTATCTCCCCCACCCCAATGTAAACACATTGCTGCCTTCGCCCATCGCTCCGCTGAAAAAGAAAGCATAATCAATCCTGAACCCATAGAGCCTCAGTCCTGCGCCTATCGACGGACGAGCGGAGGTTTTGTGAGATATAATAAGGTGTCGGTCGTGCTGAAAGTCGGAAATGCCGCCACGCACCTGTACAATGCCCTTGTAGGATAGTTCGACGCCGATGGAAGGGTCGATGGATGCAAAGTCGGAGTGGATGATGTATTGTGTGTTGTAGCCGAAATACGTCCTCAACGCCGCCATAGTCACCGCGCCAAAATCGCCGCGCTGCATCCTGTACGCCGCCGAGAGCAACAACGACGGCGACCGCTGCTCCAACCGGCTCTCCGGCACGGTATTGCCAGTGGCAATGTAGGCGGAATCAAATTTGGACTCATTAACACTCCAAAAATCAAATGTCGTGGTAGCGTCCCTCAATACCGCCGCACACGAAAGCCGCCGCCAATTGTAACGCGCCGCAAGGTCGATGCCAAAACCGTAAGCATTGGCAAATTCGCCCTCGTGGCGGTAGATGAGTTTTACGTTGCCACCGACGGTGAGGGCGGGGATGCGTTTCAATTGCCGTCCAAATGAAAAATACAGCGCGTAATCCGCCACCGAAAAGTATGTGATGTTGTCGTAATTGATGCTGCCGTCGGCGTCGAAGAGGTGGAGCGTATTTTGGATGTCGTCAACTCCAACGCGCACTAATGTCACGCCAAAATTGGTCATTGAGTCGGTCTGACACGCCGCTGCCACCATATTTTGTGTTGCCATGCCGCCCATATAACGATTGTGCAGAAGGGCAAAATCCCATTTGCCGCCGTCCAAAGACAGCCCGGCGGGATTGCAAAACCCCGCTTCCGCCCCCGAAATGTGCGCTCCATCGGCATTTCCCAACGATTGCGACGCTGCAAAACCACCAATTTCGAGGAAGTCGTTGGCATTACCAACTATTTGAGCCACTGACATTTGCATCGTCATCAGCATCCAAACGATGATAGTAGGCAAATATTTTTTCATAAAAAATGACAAATAAACTTTTACAAAATTAAAAAAACTACGAACTTTGCGGCGGCAAATATACAAATTATTGCGACGCGGAAATTAAGTAAAAAAAGATTCTGCAAAAAATGTCAAATGGTCTTATATTTGCTAATGTCAAGACAAAACAAGTATATATTACATTAAAATGTCGGGATTCAAAAGAAAATTAAGATTCGTTCCAAGCCTGTTGACGTGCTCAAGCGCGTTTTGCGGCATGCTGTCAACATTTTTGGCTATGGAAGGCGAGAAAAGCCTCGTGTGGGCGGCGTATCTGATACTGCTTGCGGCGGTGTTCGATTTCAGCGACGGATTTGCGGCGCGATTGTTGGACGCCTGCTCCGAACTTGGCAAGCAACTTGATTCACTCGCCGACGCCATCAGCTTTGGCGTGGCGCCGTCTGCGATATTGTTTCAGTTTTTGAAACAGTCGATGCGGCTCAGGGGCGGCATCTTCACCTTCCAGCCGTGGGAGATTGCGGTGCTATTGTGCAGCATCTTGGTGGCGGTATTTGCGATACTGAGGCTCGCCAAATTCAACATCGACCCGGATCAGGCGCATAGTTTCAAGGGGCTTGCATCGCCGGCCTGTGCAATGTTTATGGCGTCGATTCCGCTGATAGACGCGGCAGTGCCGGAAGACATGCTCATCACCAAAATTTTGGACACTTGCGGCACGGAAATCGAGTTTAAGTGGGAGATGATTCTCATTGGACTCCAAGTGTTTGGCCTCGGCAAATGGTACATCCTGCTGCCAATGGCAATGTTTGTGGCGGTGATGATGGTTACCAACCTGCCGATGTTTTCGCTCAAGCTCAAATCGCTTAAATACAAGGAGCACACACTCGTATTCAACTTCTTGATATTTGCAGCGTTGATGCTCATCCTGTTCAAATGGCTCGCAGTGCCGATACTGATATTTGCCTACATCTTGGTATCGTTCATCAAGTGGCTCGGCAACAGGAACAAAGAAGAGAAATAGTAGTTTTTAAGAATAGAGAAAGGAAAGGGCATTTCTGCGAAAGCGGGGATGCCCTTTTCAATTAATTACGAATTACGAATCATGAATTACGAATTATGCATTATGCATTGAGTTGCAAGTCCACATTCTGCGCATTTGGGATTTCGCGCCGTGCAGACGTAACGTCCGTGCAAGAGCAGCCAATGGTGTGCGAGGTGCTTGACATCGTCGGCAAAGCCTTTTTCCAACTGCGCCTCGGCTTGGAGCGGCGTCTTGGCATTGACGGTAAGCCCAATGCGCGCCGAAACCCTGAATACATGCGTATCTACGGGAATCACCTTTGCGCCAAAAAGCACGGATGCCACGACATTCGCGGTCTTGGGTCCAACACCCGGAAGCTTTTGGAGGCCTTCAATATCTGTGGGGACATTGCCATCGAAATCGTCCACTATCATCCTTGCCATCGCGAGAAGGTCGCGGCATTTGGAATTGGGATAGGAAACCGATTTTATGTACGGCAATAGTTCGTCAAAACCCACTTCGCACATCGACTTAGCGTCAGGAAACCTCTCAAACAGCGCGGGAGTCACCATATTGATGCGCTTGTCGGTGCACTGGGCGGAAAGCCGCACAGCCACAACGAGTTGGAACGGGTTTTCGTAATGCAACTCGGTCTGCGGATTGGGCATTGTCGCCTTGAAATAATCCGTTACAAATTGGTATAATTCGGGGCGGGTCATTATTGAAGTTGTGATTGTTTTTCTTTCTCAGGCACAATGTCGTCTTCCGACAATTCGATGACGCGCTGACGCACCATCTTGGCGGCGTCCTCGGGGCGGAGATTAGCGTAATCTTCCACAGGGACGGGCGTGCCGTATTTCACCTTGACGCGGCCGGGCGTTACGAAGAAGCCTTTGGGCGCCAATGCGCCGAGACCCGACGTACCACAAGGCAGGATGGGCACTTTGACAATCTGCGCCATCTTGAAGGGTATCTTCTTGAATTCCTGAATCTTGCCATCGTCGGAGCGGTGACCTTCGGGGAATACGAGCAGCGAGGCGTTCTTCTCCTTCATATTCTGGGCTGCGGTCTCAAAAGTCCGGAACGAGGCGAGAATGTTTTTGCGGTTGATGGGCAGAGTGCCGTATTTCTTGATGAAAAATCCGTAGATTGGCCACGAAAAATGGCTCTCAGCCTCGATGCCAAAAGTGTAGTTGGGCAGCACGGAGCATATCACGGGAATGTCCCAAAATGTTATGTGATTGGGCATTATGATGTACGACTGATTGAAGTCGAAGTCCTTGGGGTACTCCACTTCCACCTTCACAAACATTATCTTGAACATAAACTTGAGCATCGCCCTCACCGTCTTGAACACCACACGCGCATTGCTAACAAACAGCAGCACAAGTCCTGTCACCAATATGACAAACGCCATATCGAACAACACCGACCAAAGGTAGAGCGACACGAAAAATTGACCTATCTTTTTGAAAAAATTTAACATTGTACCTTTCATTTACGATTCAGAGTGCAAAATTAGCATGAAAAATCAAGTTATGGAAAAAAAACTTGCCTCGGATGCGTAAATTGTCAATTATTAACATTAATTTTGCCAATGATAAACACATAACCAAGACAATGAAAAACAAGAAAAACATACCCGCGATGGTTTCATGGTTGGACGTACTGCGGGTGTCATTATATGTAATAGCTTGCGTGATAGTGCTTTACGCCATCCCGAAGGAAGGCAAATTCAAGTACGAATATCAGAAAGGCAGCCCGTGGAAGCACGACAATCTCATCGCGCCGTTCAACTTTGCCATCTACAAGAGCCAGGCGGAGATAGACGCCGAGCGCGAAGCCATCAAAAAAGACTCCAAACCATATTTCACCAAGGACAACCAGGTGCAAGTGTCGCGCACGGAGAAGTTTGAGGCGGATTTCAATGCGCAACTCGCCGCATTTGGCGTGTCTGACACCGTAGCCCACGCCAAAAACAAGGAACTCAGCGTATTTGGCAGCCTCAAAAACGTCATCTACAAGTCGCTTTCGGATGTTTATGACAATGGCATCATCGAAAACGAGCAGTTCCTCACCAATATTGAGGGCAATCCCAAGCAAGACCTTCTCGTAGCCATCCAAAACGAAGGCATCACGAGCCAAAAGCCTAAAAGCGAGATAATTACCGTAAAGGACGCCTACCTCTACGTGAAAAGCGACATCGAAAAATTCCTCAATCGCCACCAAGGCCCCGACGCCGAAAACAGCACGCTGTGGAAGTTCACCAACGCGCTCAACCCTTCGCAATGGATTGCGCCAAACCTCGAATATGACCAGGTGACCACAGAAAAAGTGCTCAATGACAATCTCGAATCCGTATCGTTGACACGCGGTTTTGTGCAACAAGGACAGCGCATCATCTACCAAGGCGAGGTGGTTGGCGAAGAAGAATTTTGCATACTCGAATCACTGCGCCGCGACTACGAGCAGCACAATTCGTCGGGCTACAGCTATGTATTCCTCGGGCAGTCGATATTGTACGTGATGCTTTTTGCGCTGATATTCATGTTTCTGAGGACGTTCAGGCGTGAGATTTTTTACCAGACCAAATATTCCGCGCTCATCCTCTCGATAATCACCTTCACCATCGTGATGACAAGCATTGTGATACGCTACAACCTCATAAGCATCTGGTTGCTGCCATTTTTGCTATTAGCGATAATCATAAAAACATTCTTCGATACGAGGACGGGCATGTTTCTGCATATAGTCACGTGCGTGGCTGTCAGCTTCCTGATGCCCAACTCATTCGAGTATTTCACAATGCAATTCATCCCCGGATACATACTGCTAATGAGCTACGAAAAGCTCAACCGCCGCAGCCAGGCGTTCCTCACGTCGGTGATTTGCTTTGCGATGTACACCATTATATATGTAAGTTTTGAGCTGATGTACACTGGCCTGCCCAACGAAATCAACTGGAAAAACCTCATCGTGCTTGGTCTCAACTGCATCATGCTACTGATGGCGTACCCGTTGATATATATGTTTGAAAAGGTGTTTGGACTATTGAGCGACGTCACCCTCCTGGAACTCGCCGACAGCAACCGTCCGCTCCTTCGCCGTCTCGCAGAAGAAGCTCCCGGCACATTCCAGCACTGCATGCAAGTGGCAAATCTGGCGGAGGCTGCAATATTCAAGATAGGCGGCAATCCGCACCTTGCCCGCACTGGCGCGTTGTACCACGACATCGGCAAACTTGCCGCGCCGATGTATTTCACCGAAAACCAAGTGTCGGGCATCAATCCGCACGACCAGCTCGACTACGTGAAAAGCGCGGAAATCATTATCAACCACGTAATTAAAGGCGTTGCCATTGCCAAGGAATACAATCTGCCGATGCAGGTGGTGGATTTCATCAAGACACACCACGGCACATCTAAGGCTGGATATTTCTACGCAATGTACAAGAAGGAGCATCCCGACGAGGACTGCGACAAGCTCTTCACCTATCCCGGTCCACGTCCCATCAACAAGGAGATGGCTGTAGTGATGATGGCGGATTCGATAGAGGCAGCGTCGCGCAGCCTCAAGAAATACGATACAGAATCAATATCCACCCTCGTGGAAAATATAGTCAACTCCCAGATTTCCAACAAGCAGTTTGACAATACAAACCTGACCTTCAAGGACATAGACACAGTGAAGTCGCTCCTGAAGGAGAAATTGAAGAATATCTACCACGCGAGGATTGAATATCCTAAATAAAAATCTTTTCCTTCATCTCCAAATACCGCCTCGTGAAGTACGGCTGAATTGCCGATTCGCGGTAGTCGAAACCGTAGGCGCGGCGTGTGACCGCGAGGATGGGCGGGGCTTGGATGCGCTTGGCGATGCCCATACCTTTGAAGAGTTTGTACCAACGTTCAAGGTCGGCGACGAAGGTCTTGGCGTCAGGAAAATGCTGACGGATAAGAGATTCAGTGAGTTCGGTCTCTGCGCCGTGATTGAGGTATGAGGCAAGGTCGCCGTCGAGGTAATGCTGGAGGATGTCGGCGAGGGAAGCGTGATTCCACCATTGCTGCCACGCCTCAAAAAGACGGTCGTGATATGGATAGATAATCGGATCGCCGAGACCCTTATCAACAGCCTGATTGTCAGAAAGTTCTGCGGACGGTTTCAACGTCAGGACTTCCACAGGGACGAGTTCCTTGCCAGCCTTAGCGTTAATGTGGCGACAGAGGTCATAGACAGTGTGTTTCCACAAGTCGCCGATTGCCGCGAGAAAACCCGCAACATCGCCGTACAGTGTCGCATAGCCGACCGTGGTTTCGGTCTTGTTGCCATTGTTGGTGAAAACCGCGCCCCACGCACTTGCAATCGCGCCCAAAACACGTGAGCCTCGGTCGCGGGCTTGCACGTTCTCCATATTGAACGACGAAAGATTTATCGTAATCTCCTCGCCGTTGGCATTGGTTGGTTTCAGTCCATCTATCTGACGATGAGTGAGTTCCGCGCTCTCTTGGATTGGCACAGACGTGTACCAACAGCCAAGATTGTGCGCAAGTCGTTCAGCGATGCCGATGGTGGTCTTGGAATTGAAACGTGACGGCATATTGACGAGCAACACATTCTCCTTGCCAATCGCCTCCACGTAGAGAGCCGCCGCAAGTGTGGAATCCACGCCGCCCGACGCACCTATAACAACTCGTTGCAAGTGGCTCTGCGCCATATAGTTGCGTATGCCATATATCAAAGTCTTGTGAATGTCATCGATTTCAGTGTTCTGCACCAACTGCGGCGCGTTGATAGCGGTTAGATTGCCGTCAACATACTCTAAATCAACATCTTCCTCGGTGTACATACCGCTGTGCGCAATGAGTTCGCCCTTGGAGTTCCACACCGCCGAACTACCGTCAAAACAGAAGATGGTCTTGCCGTTGTTTTGGAGGCCGAGACCGTTGACGTAAATCACCGGCTTGGCGAGTTTGCTCGCGTGCGCCGAAAAATGGCGGATGCGGCTCTGATTTTTGCCGGCGGTGAATGGGGAATAACTGATATTGACAATCAATTCCGCGCCCACTTTGCTGAGGACTTCAAACGGTTTCATACCGTAATCATCGTCCCAACCATCCTCGCAAATTGTTACACCAATCTTGACGCCGCAGATTTCGTGCAAGGGAAACATTTTGGCGTCTTCTACTATGTTGGAGCCGCTTGCTGTAGCGGTAAGATTGTCCCAGAAATGCCTCGGCTCTTCAAACTCGCGGTAGTTGGGCAGGAGAGTTTTGATGCGGTATTCCGTTTTGCCATTGGTGGCGATGCAGGCGACGTTCATCTTTGCCTTGCGACCATCGTAGCCATTCTGAGGCGCACCAAAAACGCTCTCAAAAAACGCAACCGTGCCGAATATCAGCGAAAAATTTTCGTCGGCTTCCTTGGCGAGCTCTTTGGAGAAATACTCGCAATCGTCTATGAAATCGTTTTCCTCCCACTTGTCGCCAATCATATAGCCAGGGATGGACATTTCGGGAAGGAGAAGGAGGTTGACACCTGCGGCTTTTGCGCGGCGGGCGGCGGCGAGGCATGTTTCGTAATTCTTAGCCGGATTGCCGGGCGCGATGGTGATTTGGGAGTAACGTATTTTCATATTTTTCAGGAGTTTAGGTAGGGACGTTTTTATTTTTTCTTCAAGTTCGACTCTTTCATCTTCTTCTTTTTTTTGTTTTTCCAAAATTTTTTCTTCCTTCTTTTGAAGTCCTAATAAATACTCATATTGTTTATCTATCATTTTTTGTCTTTCATTTTGTTGTCGTTTCAGAATTTCTTCCGCTTTTTTTTTTTTATTTCTTCTAAACGGTCTTTTTCTAATCTAAATTCTTCTCTTTTTTTTTCGTCTTCGATTTCTTTTAACATTCTTTGTCTTTTTCTTAATTTGGCTTCTTCATTTCCTTGAATGAATTCTTCTCTTAATTTAATTTTCCTATTTTTTTCTTGTTCTGCTTTAATTTTATCTTCTTTGACTCCATCTAAGTAATCCTGACGTGCCATGAATCCTTCGATTTCTTTTTCTTGGAAATCTTTCAAGCGTTTTATTTTAGCTTCTGAAATTTGTTCATTGATTATTTTAATTTGTTCCTCTTTTTTCTTTTTTAAAATTTCTTGCTTGTTTTTTTCTTTTAAATCATACTTAGCAAGGTTTTCCAAATTTTGTTCTTGATATTTGGCTTCGACCATATCATTCGTTGCTTTTTGGAGCTTTTTTATTTCTTGTTGATATTTACGTTCGTTCATACAGTCTGATAAAAGCATTTGAGCCCTGAAATTTTTTATGTCATCTAAATTTTGGAAAATCATCTTTTTAGCACGATCGTTTATTGTTCTTTTTTCATTAAGGGCAAATTCTTTTTCTATTTCGTCTATTTTTCTTTTTCTTAGTTCTTCATTTATGTATTGATTTTTTACTTTGTCATTATAATAACCTAAACTGCTTTTATCGACACGTAATCCTTCACCTTTGAATTT
>JAFXMJ010000404.1 GCA_017530465.1 Bacteroidales bacterium | reverse complement strand
TTATGGGTCCTTCGGGATGTGGCAAATCTAAATTGAAGAACATCCTCGGCCTGCTCGACAATCCCACCGAGGGCAGCTACACTCTCTTTGGACAGGAGATGGCAAACCTCAAAGAGAAAGAGCGCACTCAATTCCGCAAAGGTAATATCGGTTTCGTGTTCCAGAGTTTCAACCTCATCGACGAACTCAATGTCTATGAAAACATCGAACTCCCCCTCACATACCTCAAAGTGAGTGCGGCAGAGCGCAAGGAGCGCGTGGAGGAGATTATGCGCCGTATGAGCATCTCCCACCGCGCCAAACACTATCCTCAGCAGCTCTCCGGCGGTCAGCAGCAGAGGGTGGCGATAGCAAGGGCGGTAGTTGCCAATGCAAAACTCATCCTCGCCGACGAGCCTACCGGCAATCTCGATTCCACCAACGGCCGCGAGGTGATGCAACTCCTCGGCGAACTCAACGAAGCCGGCACCACTATAGTGATGGTGACGCACTCGCCCAAGGACGCAGCCAAGGCGCAGCGCATCATCAACCTCTTCGACGGCAAAATCGTCAGCGACGTCAAGAACCAACTCTAAAACAGAAACACTATGAAAAACTTTAAGATAAGACAATTGTTGACGGTGCCGTCGCTCCTGAACATCGTCGGAATCGCCATCGCCATCGCCGCGTTCTACGTGTTGGCGTCGATAGCCGATTTCGAGCTGACCTTCAATGAGAGCATCCCGCAGCACCAAAACATCTACCAGGGTTGCTATTCGATGGACGGCGGACAATTGACCAACAGCAATATGCGCCCGCTCTTGGAAAACATCGGACGCGAGATTCCTTCTGTGGAAAAATACGGCTGCATTTCGTGTGGGGTCAATTACAATATGTATGTGAAACGGCAAGGCATTTACCACCAAATTGAAATGTTGTACTCTCAATGTTCCAAAAGCCTCTTTGACGTATTTGGATTCCAATTTGTAGAGGGCGACACTTCCCGGTTCATCAATTCTCAGCAGATGGTCGTCAGCCGCAAACTGGCAGAAAAATTCGGCATCAAAGTAGGCGACTATGTGAAGGCCGACCTCAGCAATACCGACGAAATTGAGATTGTTGCCATTTACGAAACTATGGAAGCCAATACAGAATTTGGACACTTTGGCGCGTTCCGGTGCCTTGGCGATAGAGACATCGACAATCCGGGGGAATGGTCTTACAACTATTATTTCCGTCTTATGGACGGCACGCCGAGGCCCGAATACGACAGCGGTATGAGAGAGAGGTTTCGTACTCTTATAAAAAATTTCTACAAAGATGAGGAGTATGTTAGCGAGGAGGAGCTTGACAACGAACTCGATAAGTTTGGGTTTGAATTCGTAGCCCTCGACGACCTCCACCTGCACAGCGAAATAGCCGGCTACCATAGACGTGCCGACAAAAATGTCACCTACACATTGGTAGTCCTTGCGGTGTTTGTAATATTGATAGCCTTCATCAACTACTTCAACTTCTTTATGGCGCGTGTGCCGCAGAGGCTCCGCTCCGTCAACACCCGCAAAGTGCTTGGCAGTAGTCGCAGCAGCTTGATAATGGGCATAGTGGGCGAATCGGTGATATTTACGTTGGTGTCGATGGTATTGGCGGCGGTGATATTGTTTGGAGTGATGCCGCACCTTTTGGACGGAATGGTCGATATGGACACTATGGTCTATTCCAATTACAAGACATTGGCAATCACCATATTGACGGCGATTGTGGCGGCAGTATTGACGAGCCTTTATCCCGCAATGCACATCACGTCTATATCTCCGGCGATGGCGCTCAAAGGGCAGATGACGCAGAACCACGATTCCTTTATCCGCTATCTTCTTATCGGACTGCAAGTGACGGCGTCGGTGACGCTGATAATATGTTCGATCTTCATCGACCGCAACAACGACTATCTCCGCAAACGCAACATCGGGTTCAACCAGGACAACCTCCTTAGCACTTGGGCGACCCAAAAACTTGGTGAAAACCGCGAAACCGTGCGCACAGCCTTGTTGCAAAACCCCGACATCATCGACATTGCCTGGACTTCCAACGACCTTGTGACGGGAAGCAGAATGTCGTGGGGACGTCAAAATTTGGACAACACCGAGGAGACGTTCTATTATTCCGTATGCCCCGTTTCGTGGAACTTCCTCGATTTTATGGGCATCGAGATGACGGACGGACGCGGCTTTACCGCGAGTGATGAACAAAGTGAAAAAGGCGTGATTATCTTCAACGAAACCGCCCGCAAAGCTTTCCAAATCAATACCGCATCGCGGATACAGGGACACGACGGTCAATGCGAATTGGCGGGCTTCTGCAAAGACTTCAATTTCCGTCCGTTGCAATACGACATCGGCAACTTTGCATTCTACGTCTTCGGAAAGAATACGTGGGGATGGGTATTGCGCAAACTCTACATCCGTATTGCTCCCGGCGCCAACGTGCCAAAGACCATCAGCTACATCCGCGAAACTCTCACTTCCATCGACCCGGATTATGAAACACAGAACTCCGAAATCAGTCCCTACGAACAGGAACTTGCGCAGCAATACAGATTCGAAAAAATAGTTGCCACAATGATAACGCTCTTTACCACAATTGCGATAATTATTTCTGTGATGGGCATATTTGGCATCGTGCTATTTGACACGGAACGCCGCCGCAAGGAGATCGGCATCCGCAAGGTCAACGGCGCGACAGTGTGGGAAATCCTCTTGATGTTCAACCGCAAGTTTTTCATTCTCACTTTCGTATGCTCGATGATAGCAATATTTATGTCATACAAGGTAACGGTGGTATATTTCAGC
>JAFXMJ010000403.1 GCA_017530465.1 Bacteroidales bacterium | reverse complement strand
TTTGTAGTTAAAAATTATTCGGCAAAGGTACAAAAAGTTTTTTATAATGTTGGTATTCTTTGCTGTTTTTCTTTTTTTGATGATTTTGATGTTTACAAATGAATGTTTTGTAGGCGGGTGGTCGCATAAAAAATGCTTACAGCCTGAGCCCAAGCACCGAGATGTCGTCCCGTTGCTCTGTGCCTTGTGAGTATTGCACGATGGCTTTTTCGATTTCCGCCGCCTGACAGTCCATCGCGAGCGGGTGGATGCTGTTGATGAGTTGCAAAAAACGTGTGCGAGAATAGCGTTTGCGTTTGGCGTCGCACATATCCAAAATGCCGTCGCTCACCATATATAAAGTGTCGCCCTTTGAGATTAGGAGTTCTGATTTTTGGAACTCAACCCTCTGTATGTCGCCTTGGTTGCGGATGCCGCCCGCCACCGACTTGCGGTCGGCTTTGATGATTTGGTATTCTGTGTCGCCTTGATGCCAGATGTATAGCGGGTTTTTCGCGCCGGAGAAGGTGAGGCTGAGGAAGTTGCCATTACTATCCGTACTGAACCGACAAAGTGCCATATCCATTCCGTCCTTGTTGTCGGAGTTGTCTTGGGCGAGCATTGTGGCTATCTTGAATGACAATTCCGAAAGGATTGCCGCCGGGTCGTAGATGCCATTGGTCTCCACAATGTCGTTGAGTACGGAGTTGGCAATTATGGACATCAATGCGCCCGGCACGCCGTGTCCCGTGCAGTCGATGACGGATGCAAATATCATTGCGCCATTGTCCTGCTCTATTGCTTTGAGCCAGAAGAAGTCGCCGGAGATGATGTCTTTTGGGTGATAGACTGATGAGGTCTCAAAATATTTGCAGAAGTCGGTTTCCTTGGTCAAGAGCGCGGCTTGTATGGTCTGTGCGTAAGTGATTGAGCCTCTGATGGCTATGTTTTTGGATTTTATGATGTGGAGAGCGTCGTTGATTTCCTGGGTGCGGAGTTGCACTTCGGCTTCGAGAGTGGCTTTTTGGAGTTTGAGGTTCTTGAATCGTTGGCGGATGATGAGCGTTATAATTAGAATCAACAGCGAGATTAATGACAATTGGGCTGCAAGTGTCTTGTACCACGGCGGCAGTACCGTCACTGTGATGATGGTTGGGTCGCTCTTGAAGCCGTCGCGGTTGCGGGCGATGATTGCAATGCGGTGAGTGCCGGGCGCGGTCTTAGGGAAATCGATTTCGCGGCGGTCGCCCCTGTCGAGCCAGCCTTTGCCGTCGCCAATGGTCTGGTATTCGTATGCGTAGGACGATGCGTCGGGGTATGCGGGCGAGGTGTATTGCAGGGTGAACGATGATTGCTTGCTGGTGAGGGTGATATGGTCGGTGGTAAGCATCGACTGGTGTATAGGCGATCCTGCGGCACAAGGCTGGACAGGTTCATAATCTATCAACAGTTTGGTAATCAACGGTTTTTGTACCGTGGTTTTTGGCTTGATTTTGCTTGGGTCGAAGTATGCCAATCCGCCTTCCGTACCCAAATAAAATACGCCAGCCTTGTCCTTGAAGTATGCGCACCGTGTGAAATTGTTGGTCAAAAGTCCGTCGTTTTTGTCATAAATGCGTATTACCTTGCGTTCCTCAATCGAAAATTTGGCGATGCCGTTGGAGGTGGCTACCCACAGGAATCCGTCGTTGTCTTCCAAAATGGCGTTGCAAACTGCATTCCTGAACCCCGCATTTCGGTCGTAGATTGTGAAAGTGCCGCTTGCTTTGTCGAAAAGGTTTAGACCTGAGCAAGTGCCTATCCAAATGCGCCCGCTACTGTCCTGATATAAGCTGTACACCCAATTGTGACTCAGCGAGGAGGTTGCGCTGAGGTCGTGGTGGTAGTTGCGGATGATGTTTTGGGTGTGGTCGTATGTGAAAAGCCCGTCGTAAGTGCCCACCAAAATTGTCCCGTCGGTGTCTTGCGCCATACAAATGCCGTATTTGGAGCAAGGCTCGGTGCCAAGTCGGTCGGCTTTGATGCGCTTGAATTTTTTTGTGTTGGGATTGAACAACGACAACCCGCCGCCGTTGGTCAACACCCAGATTGCAGTGTCGTTTTGGACGAGGATGCTGGTGATGAAATCGTTTTCGAGCGCGTCGGGATTGTCGGGATCGATGGCGTAGAGTTCGTCGGATTTGCGGTCGGGCGAAAAACGGTGCAGCGGATGTTTGTAGCCGCCGTTGTAGAGGTTGCCCTTGCTGTCGTAGGCGATGGCGAGCAGCGACTGATTGGGCATATGGTTGTTTTCGCCGGCGTTTTTGATGTCGGTGTATCGTGGGCTGTGCTTGTCCCAAAACGTGATGCCTCCGCCGTCGGTTGCTATTGCGAGTAGTCCGTTGGGACTTTCGGCGATGCTGCGGATGGTGCTTGTCGGGATGATGTCGTCACATTCGGGGTGGATGAGGTTTTGGAAGGGGCGATTGCAGTTGGCATTGAGTATCGACAATCCGTGCCACGTGCAGAGCCATATCATATTGCGGCTGTCCTTGAATATCCTCAACACCGTGGAACTATTGAGCAACTGCGACGAGTAGTTGCTCGTGCTTGACGGGATTACCGAGAGCGTCTTGTGGTCGGCGGAGAGGATTTGGAGTTCCTCGCCGTTGGTGCCCATCCAAATATCGCCCGTGAGGTTGTCCTTGTAGAGCGTAGAGATTTCCGAAGGCATTTTTTTATTGCCAACGCGCTCTATCTTCTTGATGGTGCGGGCTTTGGTGTCCGCCAGGAATATGCCGTTGTCGCCGCCTATATAAAATTGGTGGTCATTGAGTTCCGCGATGCCGTAAGGTCGCCTGTAAGGATTGTTGTCGGGGGTGTCGCCGCCCGCGATGCGCGAGATCTCGTTGCCGTCGCTGTCGATGAGGAAGATGGTCTTTTCGGATGGCGACACCATCAGAAATCGGTCTTGCGAGCATTGGTAACATTCGCGGATTTTGTGGCTGAGGATGTAGTCGTCGTGGATTGGCACAAAACATTTTGTCGATGTGTCGAGTTGGTACATCCGCGCCGCGAAATACCTGATTCTGCCGTCCGACATTGCAAACACTTTGTCGGCTTGGTAACTGTTTTCTTCGCAGCCGTCCTTGACGGTCTTGTACGGGGTGAATGTTTCGGTATTGATGTCGTATTTGCAGACCGCGCTTTCGGTGGCTATCCAGAGGTTGCCGACATTGTCGGTGGCGAGGTCGTTGATGTGGTTGCCCCGCAGGCTCAGGGTGTCGTTGCCGGAATTGATGGAATTGAATATGTATCCGTCGTAAAACATAAGACCCGACGCGCTCCCTATCCACATAAAACCGTTGCCATCTTCTGCGATGCTGATGATTGCATTGCTGGTAAGTCCGTCTTTCTCCAAAAAACTGTAAAAGCGATAGTCGCCCTGTGCCGTGGCTTGCAGCACCACGAGCAACAGCATCAGGGTCGATATTTTGGAGCGGGGTGTCATTGGCGGATGTATTGTTAATTGTCCCTCCAACTCTGGTTGCGCTTGAAGTCCAAGCCTTGGAACATTGATGAATTGATTGACAATGTGAAGTTGTAACTCTTCAATCGTCCGAAGGGGATGATGTAGAAACTCAGGTTGAAGCAGTGCAAATCCCTTGAAACGGAGAGCCTTGTGGAAGTCATCTTCTTGGCGTCGAAGTCGTAACCCGACGAGATTGACATCTGCCACTTGTCGGTGAAGGATATTGAGCCATTGAGGTTGAGCGTCTGCGTGATTACCGGCGCACGGTTGTTATTGTGGGAATAATTGAAACTATAACTTGCCGAGAGGTTCCACGGTACGGAGTAATAATCAAATTCGCCGTCCTTCTCCTTCTTGGAAATAGACGATTTGGGACGCTTCTTGTCTTCCTCCACTTCTTCGGCGGTGGTGATGATGTTGCCGTCCTCGTCAACCTCCGCCTGAGTCTCGTCCTCGCCAAACTGTCTGGCGGCTTCCTCCTTCTCGCTCATTTTTTTCTTACCCAACGTCTTGGAATCCAATGAGAAACCCGTGCTTGCGTGGAACGATGTGAGCCTTGCCCATTGGTGTCCGTGGGTCTCTTTTATAAGGTAATATTTGGTGCGACGGCCAGCCGAATCGAGCTGGTAGGGGTCGAACGTGCCGCCAAAGGTAAGTGTCATCTTCTCGAAGAGCCTCGTGCTTCCCGACATAGAGATGTTGCTGAGTTTCATACTGTCGGCAGCCATATTGTAACTACCTGAGAACGAAAGGTTTTCGAGCAACTTGATTTTGGTGTATTGTCCGTCGATGGTGTCCTTTTTGCCCTTTACCTTCATCTCAAAATTGTTGCCGAGGGAGAAGTTGAGAGCCGCGCTCTTGCCCGACGAAGGCGTGCCGTAAACGCCGTTTTGGAATATGCTGTAACGCCTTGTGCCTGTGGTGTCGGAAGGTTCGTCGCGGTAAAATCCCCAAAACTCCTCCGAGAAGTCTGGTCTCCAACTTACGCCGATGCTTGGCGACAATACGTGGCGGAATGCCTTGATGTGCTTGGCGTTGTTGAATTGGAAAATGCCATACAATTTGGTGCTTGCCGATACTGACGTCGAGAAGTCGAAGCAGTGGCGTATGGCGTTGACGGTGTCCGTTGTGTAGGTATAACGGTCGGTGGCGGCGTCGTAGCCGTCGGCGTATTTAAGCAAGTAATTGGGATATACGCGACCAGTATAATTGACCGACGGCGAGACCTGAATGTATTTAAAGAGGTTGAACGACGTATTGAGCGGCATCGTGTATTTGAGGCCGTAGCGCATCTTGTCAAACATTTCCTGCTTGAAGAGCAACGAATCCGCCATCGTGGGCACTGTGTTGGTGAAGTTTGCGCTGAACGACGAACCAATCTTCTCGTACCACCTTGCCGAGCCGGTCTGATGCTTGCGCTTGAAGGGGAAGAATCTCTGGACGTTGAGCGAGATGTTGGGCGCGGAGAACGACAATGTGCTGTCGTACAAGTTTTGGGTCATATTGCCAGCCGCGCTGAGGTTTACCTTGCCGCCAAACAATTGTTTTTGGTAACTGATGGACGACGACGTGGTGCTCCTCGCAAAGTCCTGCACCGACCTTGCGTTGTATTTGTCGTAATTGGACTTGTCGTAAGAAATATTGACATTGAAACTGCTCGTCGGGTTTGCCTTTGGGTCTTGGTTGAAGTTCAACGACAATTTATAAGAGTTGGTGCTGCTGTAACTGATGTCGGAATTGTGCGACTGTACAAACTCCTTTTCGCCCTGTACGTTTTTGGAGAACAGGAAGTCAAAATTGCCCGAAAACTTGTACCTCAGCTTGAATTTGCTGCTCGCCCTCGCTGACCACGAACCGTAACTATAAATGCTGCCAAGGAGTTCGAGGTCGGCATAGTCGCTGAATGCAAAATAATATCCGCCGTCGCTCAGGTAGAAGCCGCGCCGCGACTCCTCGCCGTATTTGGGGACGATGACGCCGCTCTGATGTTTTTTGGTGCTTGGGAAAAGTCCAAATGGCAATCCCAATACAAAGACCGGCACATCCAAAAACACGAAATACACCGGGCCCGACACAATCTTGTCGTTAGGAATCACCTTTGCGCGGGTCAGTTGCAGGTAAAAGTGGGGATGGTCGAGGTCACAAGTGGTGTAGCGACCGTTTTTGAGGTGTATCTCCCTGTTGGCGTGCATCTTGGTGAGTCCGCCGAAGATGTAGCCGTTTTGCTGCTCGGTGTTCACGTCGCGCACAATGCCTTCCTTGGTCTTTACATTATATTTGATGGTAATTGCTGTAAATTCGTCGCTTCCGTCCTTGAACTCCGGCTTGCCCTCAATCTCGTTGGTGGTGGAATCCACTTTGCCCTCCGCGAATACGATATTATTGTCCATATCCATATTGATGTGGTCGGCTTTGAGGCTCATACCGTCGGTCTCCACGTCAGATTTGCCGTAGAGAAACACCTGTTTGTCGTCGAATGACACCATCAATGAATCGCTGCATTCGTATTCAATAGGCACATCCACAATCGACTTCGGTTTTTTGGGCTGGTTGAGGTCTATCGAATCGACTGCAACGCCAAGGCTGTCGGTAGGTATGGAGTCGTTTAACATTCTCTCCTCCATACGATGCGCCCTCCGCAACGAATCCCTCGTGGCGCGCCGCTGCCCGTACACCGTGGTGGCGGTCAACATCAATATAAAGAGTATGAAAAGTGTTTTGTTCACTTAAAAAGTTTTGTGTTTGACTTCATTGTCCTGAAAAACGCCACAAAAGTAAGCATTTTTTGGCAAATAAGCCGACATTGTGGGAATAATTTTTGCATTATTGACGATAATTTGAGTACCTTTGCAACTCAAAATCATATCAAACATCTTTTTAAGACAATGAGAACAATTATTATATGTATATTATTGACAGTGATTTATAGTCTTGATTGCTATGCGCAGCAAGACTCGGCGTACCACGTTTCAAAAGTTTTGATAGATGCCGGACACGGCGGCAAAGACCCGGGCGCAATCGGAAAAGTCTCAAAGGAAAAGGACTTGACCCTCAAAATCGCGCTCAAACTCGGTCATTATATCGACTCGCTCATTCCGGGCGTGGAGGTCGTCTATACCCGAACAACCGACGTATTCCTCTCGCTCAAAGAACGCGCCGAGATGACTAACAAAATTATGCCCGATGTTTTCATTTCTGTGCATATCAATTCCTGTAAAAACAAGAAAGTCAAGGGTTTCACGACTTACGTGAACGGCACAGCCAAGGACGAAGCGCAATTGGAAATTCAGAAAAAGGAAAACGGCGGCGAGGATGTTTCAGATGATGAAATCATCAATATGAAAATCGTCCAGGCCTCCAATCATAGCAACAGCGAATTGCTTGCAAACAAAATTCAGGAGCATTTTTCAAACACTCAATGGTTTAAGAAGCAAAAGACCCAAAATCTTGGCGTGAAGGCGGCATCGTTTGCGGTTTTGTGGAGGGCGTATATGCCGGCGGTGCTTGTGGAGTGTGGATATATCAGCAATCAGGACGAGGAACGATACTTAGCCAGCGAACTCGGTCAGACCAACATTGCCTCATCAATTTTCCGTGGATTCCGCGCCTACAAAAACGCCGCAGAAACCTCCGGCAACACTCCCGTCCAGACCCAGCCCGCCACCGAACCAAAATCCACCGAACCCAAATCCACAGTCCCAAAACAATCAACAACCCAACAACCCAACAAATCATCCAATCAACAATCACATAATCAACAAGTCAACAAATCAACAACTCAACAAGTCAACAACTCCGACAAGATTTACTTCCGTGTCCAAATAAAATCAAGTCCTAAAAAAATCCCCCTGAACAGCAAGGAGTTCAAGGGGTTGAAAAATATTGATGAGTTCCAGATAGACGGCAGGTACAAGTAC
>JAFXMJ010000043.1 GCA_017530465.1 Bacteroidales bacterium | reverse complement strand
GGAGCAGGTAATCGACGTACTTGTCTTGCGGCACTTCGTTTGGGTCGTTCATAACGACGTACTCGCAGAATTTGCAACGAGCTTTGCAGTACGGCACGTGGACGTAGAGGTTGAGTTCGCGTTGTGCCTTGATGTTGGTCTCCACGCACTTGCGGATTGCATCTGTGTCGTGCAGTTCGTACTGCGCCAACGAATTGACTCTCAGCGGATACGCCGTGTTTGCATAGTGATGAAACTTGATGCCCATATCAAAGATTTCATCGAAAGTGTAATTGTTTTTCATAATGATTTGAATTTTTGTTTGTTTATTTGTGTATATTTAACGCAAATATAAAAGAAATGTTTCAAATGCGGTTGTTAATAAAAGTTAAATGTATTTTTAGCTACATTGTCGGCGGATATTCCGCCAACTTTTTTTAACTTTGTGCGATGATTGTTGGCAATAATGGAATTGCTGCTTTTAGTCGTTTGATATTATTATGGAAATCAAAGAGTTAATTAAACAAAATAGTTACACAATAGCAACGGTGGTGGCATACGTCGCGGCGTTGTTGTTTTTGCATTTTGGGGTGGGGATGGGCATATACGATGTGCTGCAACATCCCGCTTTTTTGCCTGACGGCGAGTTTTTTATGGAATGGTTTCCGCTGCCTGGCGGTTTGAGCCAATATTTGTCGCTCTTTGTGGAGCAATTTTTCCGCTTGACATTCTGGGGCGCATTTGCCGTCATTGTTGAGATATTGCTGACGGCGTTGTTGCTTGTTAGACTTATGGAAAAGATTTTTGACGCGGAGTATGGCGCGAAGTCGTTGCTGTGGATTGCACCGTTATTTGTGTCGGTGGTCTGCGCCAACAATGTCTATTTTGATTTTTCGTCCATAACAAGGCTTCTTGTGATGCTTGCGGTGATGAGCTTGTTGCAGATGTTGCCAAAGGGACACAAGTTGTACGGAGTATTGTCGGCGGTGGCAGCCGTGGCGATATATCATTTTTGTGGACCGTTGTACTTGTATGCTTTTTGTGCGTCGGAGTTTGTATTAGCGGTAATACATAAAATCAAGTTTTTGGATTTTGTATGGAGCTTGGCTGTGACGGCATTTTATCCGGCGTTGATGTATAGGTTTGTGATGCCCCTCACTCCGGCACAGGTTTTCTATTATCCCGTAGGTCCAAGGACGATATTGGAGCAGTTTCAGCCCGCAATCGCACTGTTTATAGTGCTGGTGCCGCTGTCGATATTGATACTGCATATTTTGAACAAGAAGACTTTCAGCCGTCCTGCCGTGGGCTATGCGATTACATTGGCTGTGATGATGGGTGTGCTTGTAGGTGTGTTCAGAATGCATGACAGCAGGTTGGAAAGGTTTTCGTCTTTTATGTTGTGGAAGATGGAACGCTCTGATTGGCAATATATTATCAATCACGCCTACGATATGCCTGAGTACGACCGCAATACCAATTTCTGCTATGACCTTGCATTGGCGATGACGGGACAGATGGGTGACAAATTGTTTGATTATCCACAATTGCTTGGCAATGAAGGTCTTATAATTGAAGAACCTTTGGTGGGCAGTGTCTGCTATCCGTCGAGTACGATGTATTTCCTGATGGGGCAGATTCCCGAGTCGTTGCATTACGCCTACGAAAGCATCATTTATTATAGGCATAGTCCGTATGTGCTACGCCGCATTATCGACTGTCTGATAATTGCCAATAGATATGAAGAGGCGGAGGCTTTTCTCAAACAGCTCGACCGTAATATGTTGATGCACAAGTTTGTGAGGGATCGCCGCAATTATATCGCTGGCAATGGCAAGCCCAATTACACCAGTTTCGTGCAGGAGATGCGCAAATTTGCGGTCAAGGACGATTATATTATGACTCCGCCGTACAGGAATTTTGAGGCATTGTTTCTTGCCAACAAAAACAACTGTGTGGCTGCTGATTATTTGTTGTGCTATCTTCTGTTGGAAAAGGATTTGGAGAATTTTTTCAATGTGCTTGCTGTTTCCAATTACGACCCGAAGCATCTGCCCAAACATTATCAGGAGGCGGTGGCAATCTATATGGCAACTGTACAAAATCGGCATCAATACGTTTCAAAGGTCACTCTCGACCCGTTGATAAGCCGCCATTTTTCGGAGTTTGGCACTATCAATCGCAATGGCTCCGACGCATACAAATTGGTTAAACAGAGTTTTGCCGACACTTATTGGATTTATTACACATTTGAGAATCCAATGGCAAGGAATTTCAGTCTCAAAAATAGTCATAAGGAATGAAAAGGAATTTATTATTGCTAACAGCATTTTTGATATTAGCATCCTGTGCTAAGGAAATCACTGATTTTCAAGACAAGGACGCTGCGCCGGAGATTTACCCCGATTATGCGGGCGTCACTATCCCCGTCAACATCGCGCCGCTCAATTTCAAGGCTGCTAATGGCGGACGGCTCGAAATGGTGGAGGTGTCGTCGGCTAATGGCAGTCAAAAGATTGTCTGCAAAGACGGGAAACTCATCTGGGACATCGACGATTGGAAGGCAATGTTGAAGGAAAACGTTGGCGGTACAATCACCTATACGGCATATATTTCGGATTCTACGGGCAAGTGTTTCAGATACAAGCCCTTCGAGCAATACATCTCGCCCGACAGCATCGATTCGCATATTGCATACCGCAACATCGAGACCGGCTATGTTTTTTGGCTCAAGATGGGATTGTATCAGAGGTGCATTGAGAATTTCAATTGCAAACCTATAATCGAAAATTCTGGCATCGACAATGCCTGTGTCAACTGTCATTCGTTTTGTGCGCAAAGCCCCGACAAGATGCTGTTTCACAGCCGCAAATACAATCCCGGCACTACGATTTTGTGGGAAGGCAAGTTGCAGAAATACAATACCAAGGTAGATTCGATGATTTCGGGCGGTGTGTATTCGTCGTGGAATCCAAACGGCTACATCATTGCAATGTCCGCCAATAATATCGGTCAGCGTTTCCATAACGACCTCGAAAAGCGCATCTATGTTTCCGACCGAGTGTCCGACATTATCATTATGAATATGAAGACTGAAACCGTATTCTCCACGCCGAAACTCTGCACCGAAGATCTCGAAAATTTCCCAGCGTGGGGACCCGACTGCAAG
>JAFXMJ010000402.1 GCA_017530465.1 Bacteroidales bacterium | reverse complement strand
CAGGTTCAGAAGGCAGTTCGTGGCAACTACCACGGTGGCGAATATGGTGACCAGTACACCACCGCCCTCATCAACTTCACCTACACCTTCGCTCCCTGTATGGCTAAGCACGTAGCTCGTCCGAAGTACTTGAACTAATAGACGGATAATGTCAGGGGCAACACCCCAATCATAATAAAAAAGAGGTTTGGAATTTTCCAAGCCTCTTTTTTTGTTTGTGAGCAGCTTACATTCTATAAGTGAAGCGGGCGAGACGCCCGCACTCCAAAACGGGCGGCTCGTCCGCACTCCGCGATTAAAATTCCTTCATCAGTTTAATCAGCAAATCATTTTGTTCGGGTGTACCCACAGTGATGCGGATGCAGTTTTGACATTTTGCCATCGAGTGACGAGAGCGGAGAATGATACCGTTTTCTATCATATATTTCATCAGCTCGGCGTGACGCGGTGTGCGAATCATGAAGAAGTTGGAATCCGAGGGGAACACTTTTTCAATGTAGCTGAGTTTTGAGAGTTCAGCCATAATGCGGTCGCGCTCCGATATGAGGAGTTGCACGGTCTTATTGAACGAATCGAGGTCGGCAAGGCGTTCCACGATGGTCTTTTGAGTGAAGCCGTCCATATTGTAGGGCATCTTCACCTTGTTGACTATTGCGGCGAGTTCCTTGCTCATATATCCGATGCCGGCGCGGATGGATGCAAGTCCCCATGCCTTCGAGAAGGTCTGCGACACCACGAGGTTGTCGTATTGCGGGAGATACTTGATGAGTGATTCAGTGGGGGAGAAGTCGTTGTAAGCCTCGTCCACTACCACAAGTCCGGGGAATTGCTTGACGATAGTCAGGATTTTCTGCGGGTCAAACGACTTGCCCGTCGGAGTGTTGGGCGAGCAGAGTAGTATCATCTTTGTATTGTCGTCCACGCGGGCGAGGATGTCTTCGGGCTGAAACTCAAAGTCATCATCCAACATCACTTCACGAAATTCCACGTCGTTCAAGTTTGCGAGCGTGAAATACATTCCGTAACTCGGCGATATGGATATTACGTTGTCTTTCTGAGGGTTGCAGCTGATGCGGTAGAGCAGATCGATGATTTCGTCGCTGCCGTTGCCCATTACCATATTGTCGGGCGTAACGCCCTTGATGGCTGCGAGCATCGCCTTTGGGTCGCGCTGCATCGGGTCTGGATAGCGATTCCACGTGCCGTAAGGGTTCTCGTTGGCGTCCAAGAAGATATAATCACCCTTGGGCACGAGGTCTCTCGCCGCCGTGTATGGATCCATATCCAAAATGTTTTTGCGTAAAAACTTATTGAAGTCCATTTTTTTCTAAACGTAAATTGGTTTGGTTTGCAACCGTCTTGCGGCGGTTGGTTATTTTTTAAACGTCAATTACCGTCAATTTTTTCGTCAATTATCGTCAATTTTTGGATTAATTACTAAAAAATTGACGGTAATTTTTGTTTAATTGACGGTAATTGACGTTTAAAATCCCGTCGCCGTAGGCGGCGGAGTGTTGATTATAGTTGTTGCAGCCGCACGGTGACGGCGTTTTTGTGGGCGTCCAATTGCTCGGCTGCCGCCATAGTCTCGATAGCGGGGCCAATGGTGCGGATACCGGTTTCCGAGATGGTCTGGAACGTTATTTTCTTCATAAACGAATCCATATTGAGACCCGAATATGCATTTGCCGCTCCATTGGTGGGCAGCGTGTGATTGGTGCCAGAGGCGTAGTCGCCAGCCGATTCACAGGCGTATTTGCCGATGAAGACGCTTCCTGCGTTCACCACTTTTTCGGCGAGGGTGTCGCAGTCGTCGGTGGAGATTATCAGGTGCTCCGGTGCCCAAAGATTGGAGAGGCGGACAGCATTGTCGGTATTGCCGGTGATGACTGCAAAACTGTTTTGGAAACTCTGTGCAGCAATTTCGCGGCGTGGCAGGAGTGCGAGTTGACGCTCCGCTTCGGCGATGATTTCGTCAGCCTTGTCATTGGTGGTGACAAAAAGTCCTACCTGAGAATCCGTGCCGTGTTCGCACTGGCTGAGCAGGTCGGCGGCGGCATAGACTGGATTGGTATTTTGGTCGGCGATTACTGCGAGTTCCGACGGGCCAGCGGGCATGTCGATTGCCGTTTCGGATGAGTTGACGAGCTGCTTGGCTACGGTGACGAACTTATTGCCAGGTCCGAAAATCTTGCTTACCTTGGGTACGCTCTCTGTGCCGTATGCCATAGCCGCAATTGCCTGACTGCCACCGATTTTGAATACTTTGTCGATGCCGAGTATCTTGGCGCAATAGAGTACCACGGGATTTATCGAGCCTCCGCTTCTTGGCGGCGAACACAATACAATCTCCTTGCAACCGGCTATCTTGGCGGGGATGGCGAGCATCAGCACTGTGCTGAACAGCGGTGCTGTGCCTCCCGGGATGTAGATACCGATTTTTTCGATGGCGACGGCTTTCTGCCAGCAGGTGATGCCTTCCGAGGTCTCCACTTTGTGAATTGTGGTCTGGAGCTGGCTGCGGTGGAATTTCTCGATGTTTTGACGTGCGATGGCGATTGCTTTTTTGAGGTCGTCTGGCACTTCGCGCTCTGCGGCATCGAGTTCCTCCTGCGTGGTGAGGAGGTTGTCTGGGCACGATTTGTCAAATTTCAATGTAAGCTCCCTCACCGCCTTGTCGCCGTTGTCCCTTACCGCCGTGAGAACGTCGCGCACAATCGGAATGATGTCGTCGGTCTTGGCGGCGGGTCGGTGCGAGCGTCCGGCGAAGTCGTCGTCGGTGGTGTACTGAATCTTAAACATAATTAGAGAATCATTTTTTCGATTGGTACTACTAAAATTCCCTGTGCGCCTTCTGCTTGGAGCTTGTCGATAATCTCCCAAAATTCGCTCTCCTTGACTACGGAATGAACGCTCACCCAGTCGCTGTCGGCGAGGGGCAGTACTGATGGGCTCTTCATACCCGGTAGGAGTCGGATGATGTTGTCAAGGTTTTTCTTGGGCGCGTTGAGGAGGATGTACTTGTTGCTCTTGGCGGCCTTGATTGCGTGTATGCGGAAGAGGAGCTTGTCGAGGATTTCCTGTTTTTCGGCGTTGAGGTTTTCATTCTTGATGAGTACGGCTTCGGAGTTCACCATCTTTTCTTTCTCAACGAGACCATTGCTGAGGAGGGTGCTGCCGGTGCTAACGATGTCGAAAATCGCGTCGGCGAGTCCGATTGCGGGACATATCTCTACCGAGCCGCTGATGACGTGGATGTCGGCCTGGATATTGTTGTCGTTGAGAACCTTGCGGAGGATAACGGGATAGGTGGTGGCAATCTTCCTGCCGTTGAACCATTGGAGACCGTTGTATTCGGGGGTGTCGCGGGGGATTGCGAGAGAGAGACGGCACTTGCCGAAGCCGAGTTTTTCTACGGTTTCCACTTGCTTGCCCGATTCCCAGATGACGTTTTCGCCCACGATGCCCGCGTCAGCCACACCGTCAGCCACGCACTGCGGAATGTCGTCGTCGCGCAGGTAGAGGATGTCGATTGGGAAGTCAGATGCGGATGCAAGCAGCAGGCGGCTGCTGTTGTTGGACGCACTGATGCCGGCCTTCTCAAAGAGTTCTACCGACTTGTCGCTCAGGCGACCAGATTTTTGGATTGCGATTTTTAATCTTTCCATTTTATTATTGTTTTATTGTTTTGTTCGTTTATTGTCTTACTTGCAACAAAAAAGCCGAATCCCATCATTGTGCGACTCGGCTCTTTTTTGAAATCTCTTTCCATTTTTTGAAAACTGCTCTCGTTGTTTGCTTCCTTAGTCTCTTGCCAACGTTGAAAGTCCCGATTTCAGGATTGCCTGCCGCACGAAGTATTGCCGCCATCGTGATGATGATGGTGGTGATGATGGTGTGCGCGGTGGCATTTTGAGGGCGTTTTCATATTGTAAAGTGTACTTTATATTAAATTTGATGCAAAAATAGTAATATTTTTTGATTTTATGCAAAAAAATTGTATTTTTTTTATAGATTTGCATTGAAATCAAACATTAGTCTGACATGGGAAAAACAAAACTTATTTTAATATTCGGCGGTGTGCTCGCTGCGGTATTGACGGCGATGCTATTACTTATACTCCGGCTTGGTGAAGGTATGGAGCGTACCCTGCTGTGCGTATGCTGGGTGGTGTCGCTGCTGGTCTTCTTTTGGCTTATAGTGTGGGCGCGGCGGCTTGGCAAGGATTATACATTTTGGAGCCAGCGTTATGAGGCGGATATGTCGGCAAATTCCGATGAGCTTGCCAACAAGGCGTCGGAGATTGCCTCTTACAAGACCAAGATTGAGAAGATGACCCGTGAGCTTGAACGTCTTAGCAGGCTCAATGCCCATTATGAGGGTATGGTGTCGCATCTGCGCCGCGAGTCTGGCAGTGCGCAGGACAAGCTCGACGAGTGCTGCAAGCTACTTGCCGACGTGCGTGAGCGTGCCGAGCAGAGCGACAAGATGAAGGCTTCCTTCCTTGCCAATGTGACCCACGAATTGCGCACGCCGCTCAATTCGGTGCTTGGCTACGGTGCTATCATCAACAATCCTTCTATTTCTGAAGAGCGCAGACGGCATTTTATGCAGGTGCTGCAAAAATCTTGTGACCGTTTTCTCGACACTCTCAACGATATGCTCTATTACTCGCAGTTGCAGTCGGGCGACGTCAATATCACCACCAATGTATTTGAAGTGGGCGCAATGCTGTGCAGCCTGAGGGTGATGGCTCTGGACAAAATCAAGGAGAGCGGCAAGAATATCAACCTTGTATTTGACAACGACCTTTCTGGCAAGAGTTACTTTTGCGGATTTGAGGCTGGGTATTACAAGATACTCAGCATCCTGCTCGACAATGCTGTCAAGTTTACCAACGAGGGACGCATCACAGTCCACTACGAATCTGTGGGGACCAGTGTGCGTTTTGAGGTGTCGGATACTGGCATTGGATTCGACCAGCGCAAAAAAGATTTGATTTTTGGCAGTTTCAATCAGAGTGAGGCGACGCTCTCGCGCCAGTATGAAGGCATCGGGCTTGGTCTGAGCATCTGCAAGAGCCTTGTGAGCCTTATGAATGGCACTATGGACGCCGAGGGACATCCCGGGGCGGGCAGCAAGTTTAGCTTTGAGGTACCGTTGCTCAATACGCCCACCAACGATTTGGCACTATATGATAAGGTGGAGAAGATGCTCGCACAGTACAACGACAGAGGCGCGATAATGGTGATGTCGCCATACGTGGAGGATTATGATTTTGTGAACATATTTTTTGGTTCATACGGCATCGACGTTGTGCGCTGCCGCTCGTTGGAGGAGGTGGAGGTGCTTGCGGACACCAAGCGCGGTCTCAGTATCGCCATCATAGACCTTTCGACGTCGCCTGCCGACGGATTTGCCGCAGCTGGTGCCGTGTTCCATACCAATCCCAAGGTACGTTTTGCCTTTGTGCGCGGTGCGGAGCTTGACGAGGGCTCCAAGTCGAAGACGGGGCTATATACTGACCTTGTGATTCAGCGTCCGCTGAGCAGCAAGTCGCTATGCAAGTTGCTGAGTGTGGCGTAGTTATTACAAAAAAAATGCATAATTCGTCAGACGATGAATTATGCATTTTTTATAATTATGCATTGTTATTTTGCTTTTGTGGTGTCGGCATTGTTGGCAGCGGGTGCTGAAGTGTTGCCGCGATACCTGTCGTTGAGTCCGTTGAGCACGGGCTTGGTGATGTCGAGGGCAGGGTCGGCGTAGAGCAATGTCGAGTAGCCTTGCGAAGTGATAATGAGCTTAAACCTCTTGTCGGCGTTGAAGATGTTGATGTAATTCTTGATGGAATCAGCCACGCGGCCCATAATCTGTGCCTGGT
>JAFXMJ010000401.1 GCA_017530465.1 Bacteroidales bacterium | reverse complement strand
TGTACCCGCGCCTCAAGCTCCTCCGCGAGTTCCTGCGCGAGGACGGTAGCATCTGGATTTCCATCGACGACCGCGAGGGCGCGTATCTCCGCGTCATTTGCGACGAAATTTTCGGGCGGCAGAACTTCGTCTCGAACATCTCGTGGCAACGCACATACTCGACGCGCAACGACGCAAAGGGAATCGTCAATGAGGTTGAGCATATTCTCGTCTATTCCAAGCGCGAGGGTTGGCAGCCGAAGAAACTTGCGCGAACTGAGGAGATGGACGGCAAATACAAGAATCCAGACAATGACCCGCAAGGGCATTGGACAAGCGGAGACGCTTTTGCGGCTGATGGTGCAGGGCATCAAGGGATGGTTTATGCTATACAACATCCTTTTACAGGGGAATTGATATATCCTTACGCAAGTGCGCATTGGCGCTACGGACAAGATGAAATGCTGTCGATAATGAACGGCTGGTGCCCGTATGAGTTACGGGAGATTGACGACGCGGAGAAACGGGCTGCGATTTGCGGCGTCGGTGTTGACGAGGTGCGCAAGGGCGTAAAAGCGATTGTGCTTTCAAAATCGCTTGAGGAATCGAAGAAGTCAGCCGAGGCGGTAGTGAAGCGTGGCCAATGGCCGAAGTTCTACTTCACGAAGAACGGCAAAGGCGGCATCCGTCGTAAGACTTATCTTTCCGCCGTTGGCGACGTGCCGCCGACGAATCTCTTTGAATACAAGGATGTCGGGCATACGGACGAGGCGAAGAAGGAAGTGCTGAAGGTGTTTGACGGGCAGTCACCGTTTGCGACGCCGAAGCCGGAGAGGTTGATCAAGCGCGTTTTGGAGATTGCGACGGACGAGGGGGACTTGGTGCTTGATTCGTTTCTTGGCTCAGGGACGACAACGGCGGTTGCTCACAAGATGGGGCGGCGTTGGATCGGCATCGAGATGGGAGAACACGCGAAGACGCATTGTGCGATGCGGATGAAGAAGGTCGTTGACGGCGAGCAGGGCGGAATCTCCAAGGCGGTGAAGTGGCAGGGCGGCGGCGGTTTCCGTTACTACGAGCTGGGCGAGGCGATCTTGAACGAGGACGGTTCGCTGACAGGTGACATTCCGTTTGACGTGATGGCGGCGCATGTTTGGTTCTCCGAAACGAAGACGCCGTGGAGCGAATGTAAAATTGAAAATGTAAAGTGTAAAATTGAAGGAGCGAAGTCAACTGTTCTAGGGGTACATGAAGGCGTGGCATACGTGCTTCTGTACAATGGCATTCTCAGGGACAGAAGCGTGAACGTTGTTGATTAACCGTTGGTAAAGTCTGTCCGCAGCTTCCATACTGGCAAGCAAATCGAACTGTATTGGACCGCCCCATTCCTCACACATATCCATGCACACACGCCAACAAACACCACACACCGGATTGCGCTCAAAGAGCACGGAATCAGGGCAATATGTGGTGTAATCTGTCATGGCACTCGCGATTGCGGTAAAAAGTGTGCAAAGGTACTAAAAAAAAATGACATATGCAAGATTTGATGCAAATTAAATCAGATCTTTGTGCGTTTTTGCGTCAAAAAGCGTACAAAGGTACTACATTTTTTCGAGATATGCAAGAATTTTTCTGCATTTTCAGATGAAATCTGAATAATTATTTGTTTATGTCAAAAAAAAGTTGTAACTTTGTGCCCGATTTTAGTTATTTCCATTTTGGAAAGTACTCGAAATCCAACCTGTGCAAAAATTGAACAAGTTCGAACCCTCGCAAAAAATGCGACAGTTGAGGTAATAAATAGGTAGGCGCAAAAAATGCGACACCCTAAAAAAAGATTATGGCAAACGAAATAGTACCATACAACCCGAATGAGGAAGGTGTAGTTATCTATCGCACAGATGATAATACGCTGCAATTAGATGTGCAAGTGGCAGATGAAACTGTGTGGCTCACGCAGCAACAGATGGCGGAATTGTTCCAAAAGGATATATCCGTTATATCAAGGCATATAAAAAATGCTTTTGCAGAAGGAGAGTTGGATGAAAAAAGCAATTTGCATTTTTTGCAAGTTCCTAATTCTGATAGACCCGCTCGGCTGTATGATTTAGATGTTATCATATCCGTTGGGTATCGAGTAAAATCACAACGTGGTACGCAATTTCGCCGTTGGGCTACAAAGATTATCAGAGATTATACGCTTCGCGGCTATGCAGTTAATCAGCGCTTATTAGCTATTGAAGATCGCATGGATCGCCGTTTGCAAGAACATACGGAACAAATCCATGAATTGCGGGATAAGGTAGACTTCTTCGTTCGTACCAACATGCCACCGGCAGAACAAATCTTCTTTGAAGGTGAGTTTTTTGAGGCACGCGTGTTGTTGGAGTAGTTGATTAAGATGGCGAAGAAGCGTGTTGTCATCATCGATGGTTATATTGACGCAGGGACGTTTGATATGCTCGACGTACGTGCAAAGGGAGTTACCGCCGATATCTATTCCGATGGAGAACATAAGAACTTGCGTGATATGCATAATGCCGGTAAGGGAAAACAGCCGATTAATACACATAAGTGGTCCAAATCCTCGCATGACCGTTGGGTGATTATTGACGATACATTGTACCACTGTGGTCATTCTGTTAAGGACTTAGGCAAGAAACTTTCTGCCATCATGAAGATGGATTGGAACCCTGAGGTGGTTCTGAAAGAAGTAAGATAATTTTAAGATCGCAATTTGCGACCTTGAATGATAAGACACTACTACACTAAACACTACCCAGAAAGTTGGGTGAAAAGTTGGGTAGAATGTTGGGTAAAACATCTCATCACAAATTGTGATGACATAACTCTCCAACTCGCAGCCTCCAACTGCGAGTTTTTTTATTCTCATCGTGCACTTTTGCTGTATTT
>JAFXMJ010000400.1 GCA_017530465.1 Bacteroidales bacterium | reverse complement strand
GTCGCAACCCATCGCCACCAAAACCTGGTGGGAAGTGGCTTATGTCGTTTGTATCGGCACCTTCCTGGGCTATATCCTCACGATGATTGGGCAGCGAACCTTGCGTCCAACGGTGGTCTCTGTATATAATTATGTACAGCCCATTGTCTCTGTCGCCGCATCGTTGCTGATGGGTGTGGCTGTTTGGTGAGCTTGCCGTCGCCGAGGACCTTCACGAGATCCGACTTGGCGGCGAGGCCAGCCTTCCTGAGCACCTCGAGGTCGATTTCAGTGATGTTCAGCTTGGTGGCAAGGTTCTCGAGATCAGAGATGTTGATGGCCTTGTACTCCACCCTGTTGACGTTGTTGAAGCCGAACTTGGGCACACGCCTTGCAAGCGGCATCTGACCACCTTCGAAGCCCCTCTTGCGAGAGTAGCCAGAGCGCGACTTTGCACCCTTGTGGCCCCTTGTAGAGGTGCCACCCCAGCCGGAACCTTGTCCTCTGCCGAGCCTCTTCTTGGTATGAGTAGAACCCTTCGCAGGTTTCAATTGTGACAAATCCATGATTGAAATTTCTTTTGATTATTCGTTAATATCCTCAATTTTTACAAGATGCTTTACCTTGAGAATCTGACCCATGTTGCTGGGCGTGTCCTCGAGGATGACGCTTTGGCCGATCTTCCTGAGACCAATAGCCGCCAGGGTGGCCTTCTGAGTCTTCGGCCATCCGATCTTGGAGCGGATTTGAGTTACTTTCTTCTTCATTTTGAGCTAAAGACTTTTATTAACCGTTAAACACTGTGTTGATGTCCACGCCCCTGTTCTGGGCGACGGTGTAAGCGTCCCTGAGCTGCGAAAGCGCCAGGAAAGTCGCCTTCACGAGGTTGTGGGGGTTGGAAGAGCCTTTGGACTTTGCGAGGATGTCGGTAATGCCAACGCTCTCGAGCACTGCGCGCATAGCGCCACCCGCCTTAACGCCTGTACCGCTCGTAGCGGGCTTGAGCCATACGCTCGCGCCGCCGAACTTTGCAGTCTGCTCATGCGGGATGGTGCCCTTGAGCACCGGAACCTTGATCAAATTCTTCTTAGCGTCCTCGATGCCCTTGGTGGCTGCCACCGAAACTTCGTTGGCCTTGCCGAGGCCGTAGCCCACGGTGCCGTTGCCATCACCGATTACCACTATAGCGGCGAATGTGAAAGTACGGCCGCCCTTTGTAACCTTTGTAACACGATTGACTGCCACAAGCTTGTCCTTGAGCTCAGCCTCGTTTGCCTTGAATTTCTTTCCTTGTGATAACATAATTCGCTAAAAAATTAAACCACCTTCACGAGCAGCTTCCGCCAGAGACTTGATTCTGCCATGATAGAGATAACCGTTCCTATCGAAAACAACATTAGAGTAACCTGCGGCGATAGCCTTCTCGGCGATTGCCTTGCCCACGAGCTTGGCCTGCTCCACCTTGTTGACCTTCTGGTCGGCTATATCCTTTACCCTTGAAGAGGTTGCGACTACTGTCACTTGTTTAACATCGTCGATTAACTGGGCAAAGATGTTCCTGTTGCTCCTGAAGACGCAAAGCCTCGGGCGCTCAGATGTACCCTGCACCTTCTTGCGGATGCGGTACTTGATCCTCTGCCTTCTTTCCTGCTTAGTTAAAGCCATTTTTCAATGATTTTAAAAATTAAATAATACCCTGTCGCGATTACTACTTGGACGAAGCGGTCTTGCCGGCCTTCCTGCGCAGTACTTCGTCGACGAACTTGATACCCTTGCCCTTGTAAGGCTCCGGAGCGCGGAAAGAACGAATCTTGGCTGCTACCTGGCCCAAGAGCTGCTTGTCGCAGCTTGTAAGGGTGATGATTGGGTTGGCGCGCTTCTCGGTGACAACGTTCACCTTCACTTCCTCGGGAAGCTCGATGAGGATGTTGTGGGAGTATCCTACGGAGATGTCGAGGAGCTGGCCCTGCGATGTAGCACGGTAGCCTACGCCTACCATTTCCTGCTTGATTGTGAATCCCTCGCTGACGCCTTTCACCATATTGGCGATCAAAGCCCTGTAAAGGCCGTGCAGCGACCTGTGCTGCTTGTCGTCGGTGGGACGGGAAACCTTGATGTTGTTGTCCTCTATTTCGACTTTGATATCAGGATTCACTTTCTGCCTCAGTTCACCAAGCTTGCCTTTGACGACCACCTCGTGGTTCTTGTCGTCTACGGTTACCTGGACTCCAGTGGGAATCTGAACGGGCAATTTTCCAATTCTTGACATTTTACTGAATATTATAGCCTAATTAGATTAATAAACGTAACACATTACCTCGCCTCCTACGTTCTGAACCCTTGCCTCCTTGTCGGTCATAATGCCCTTGGAGGTGGAAACGATCGCGATGCCGAGACCATTGAGCACGCGGGGAAGCTCCTTGCAGCCCTCGTACTTGCGCAGGCCGGGGGTGGAAACCCTCTTGATGCCGGTGATGGCGGAACGCCTGGTGGCGGGGTTGTACTTCAAGGCGATCTTGATAGTCCTGCTCTCGTCGTCGAACTTGTAGCTGAGTATGTAGCCCTTGTTGAAGAGGATCTTGGTAATTTCCTTCTTGACTTTGCTTGTGGGCACCTCAACAATCCTGTGCTTAGCCATGACTGCGTTGCGAATGCGGGTCAAGAAATCTGCAATTGTATCTGTCATTTTCTGTCTTTGTGATTGATTTTATTACCAACTTGCTTTCTTAACGCCCGGCAGGAGGCCGTTGGAGGCCATCTCGCGGAACTGGATGCGGCTGATTCCAAACATCCTCATATAGCCCCTGGGCCTGCCGGTGAGCTGGCAGCGGTTGTGGAGCCTGATGGGGTTGGAGTTCCTGGGGAGCTTCTGGAGTCCCTCGTAGTCGCCTTCCTCTTTGAGTTTCGCCCTCTTGGCGGCGTATTTGGCGATGAGCTTTGCGCGTTTTACCTCGCGCGCCTTCATTGATTCTTTTGCCATTGTCTTATTTCTTTTTGAATGGAAGACCAAAATTCTGCAATAACTTGTAACCCTCCTCGTCGGTCTTTGCGGTGGTGACGAACGTGATGTTCATACCCATTATCTTGTTGACCTTGTCGATGTCGATTTCGGGGAAGATTATCTGCTCCTTGATGCCGAGGGTGTAGTTGCCCTTGCCGTCGAGCTTGCCGTTGATACCGTTGAAGTCACGGATGCGGGGAAGCGACACAACGATGAGCCTCTCGAGGAACTCATACATACGGTCGCGACGGAGGGTCACCATAACGCCGATGGGCATACCCTTCCTGAGGCGGAAGTTGGATATGTCCTTGCGCGAGAGAGCGGGTACTGGCTTCTGACCGGTGATTGCGGTGATTTCAGCAATCGAGTTGTCCACAATCTTCTTGTCGGCAACAGCGTCGCCAATGCCCTGGTTGATGATGATCTTGGTGAGCTTCGGACACTGCATTACGCTCTTGTATCCGAATTCTTTCATAAGAGCGGGGATAATCTCGCTCTTATACTTTTCCTTTAAAGATGGTACGTACTGCATTTTACTTTATCTCCTTTTGATCTTTAGATTTTTTTGAATAACGTACTAACCTCTCTACACCATTGACCTCCACCTTCTTGCGACCGATGCGAGTGGGCTTGCCGGTCTCGGGGCAGATGAGCATAAGGTTGGAGATGTGGATAGGCGCCTCTTTCTTGACAAAGCCACCCTCATTGTTCTGAGCGGACGGTTTCACTGCCTTCGAAACGATGTTGACGCCTTCAACGATAGCACGATTCTTTTTCACGAGCACCTGCAGCACCGTACCCTTCTGGCCTCTGAACTCGCCAGAATTGACAATTACTGTGTCTCCTTTCTTAATGTGCAGTTTCATTTTGTTTGTTGTACTTGAATTAAGTGATTACAAAACTTCGGGTGCGAGGGAAACAATCTTCATATATCCGGCGCGGAGTTCGCGTGCTACCGGTCCGAAGATACGGGTGCCCCTGAGCTCCCCTTGGTTGTTGAGCAGGACGACAGCGTTGTCGTCGAAACGGATGTACGAACCGTCGGCCCTGCGGATTTCTTTGTTGGTGCGAACGACAACCGCCTTCGAAACCGTGCCCTTCTTGATGTCGCCAGAGGGCAATGCGTTCTTGACGGTAACGACCACCTTGTCGCCAACAGAGGCGTACCTGCGTCCTGTGCCGCCGAGGACACGTATGCACAGGACTTCTTTTGCGCCGCTGTTGTCAGCTACAGTCATTCTTGATTCTTGCTGTATCATGATTTAATTTACCTGTATTAAAAAACTACTTGGCTTTCTCTACAATCTCTACGAGTCTCCAGTTCTTGCGCTTGCTGAGCGGACGGGTCTCCATAATGCGAACGGTGTCGCCGATGTTGCACTCATTGTTCTCGTCATGGGCGATGAACTTCTTGGAACGCAGGATGAACTTACCGTACTTGGGGTGCTTCATCTTGCGGTCCACACGAACAACGATGGACTTCTGCATCTTGTTGCTTACCACGATGCCGATACGTTCCTTCCTGAAATTGCGCACGAGCTCTTGACCTTCTTTAACTTCTTCCATTGTTAACAGTGTTATTGAGCGTTATTAATTCTGTTTGCCTTCGACCTCGGCGATCTCCCTGCTACGCAACTCGGTATTCAACCTTGCGATGTACTTCCTCTGGTCGCGAATCTTCATCGGATTCTCAAGGGGTGTGATTGCATGGTTGATCTTCATCTTGGAGTATTCCAATGTCGCCGTCTTGAGTTTTTCCTTCAATTCTGCGGTGGTCGAATCCTTTATTTCCTTGTATTGTACCGAACTTTTCATTATGCGTTAGTTAAAGGGTTGACATAATCGCGTCTTACGACGAACTTAGTTTTGATTGGGAGCTTCTGTGCTGCAAGGCGGAATGCCTCCTTGGCAATCTCGAAGGGCACGCCGTCGGCTTCAAACATGATGCGGCCGGGGGTAACGGGAGCAACGAAGTACTCCGGCTGACCTTTACCTTTACCCATACGGACTTCGGCGGGCTTCTTGGTTACCGGCTTGTCCGGGAAGATGCGAATCCATATCTGGCCCTCACGCTGCATGTAACGAGAGATTGCCTGACGAGCTGCTTCTATCTGACGGCCTGTGATCCAGAAATTCTCCAATGCCTTCAATGCGAAAGAACCGAACGCGATGTCGTGGCCCCTCTGGGCGAGACCTCTCATGCGGCCTTTTTGCATTTTTCTGAACTTAGTCTTCTTTGGCTGTAACATTTCTTACTCTGTTAAAAAAAATTTGTTGTTAGACTTACTTCTGCCTCCTCGACTTGTTGAAATTGCCTTTCTTC
>JAFXMJ010000399.1 GCA_017530465.1 Bacteroidales bacterium | reverse complement strand
GGTAGCACGGCGATACGACGATGAGTTTTGCGCCCGATTGTATGCCAAGGTAGATGGCGTCGTCGGTGGCGGTGTCGCTGGCGTGGAGCGCGATGAGGATGTCGAGGTCGCCTGGCTTGTAGTCGTTGATGTTGCTCTGCACAAATTCAAGGCCGCCGAAAGACGACTTCTGAGCGATGTTGTTGCAGAATTTTACGAGGTTTTCCTGGGTCTCTACGCCCTTCATATCGACGGCGAGTTCGCGGTTGTTGGTCAGGTAGTCGTATGTGGCGAATGTGAGGTAGCCCTTGCCGCAGCCCATATCGGCGATTTTTACGGGGGAGCAGTCCTTCACGTTGTCGGCGAGAGAGTCGATGATCTCCACAAACTTCTCCACCTGCTTGTACTTGGCGTTCATACTCGGGATGATGTCACCCTTGTTGTCGGTGATGCCGAGCGACTTGAAGTAAACGCCTTTCTTGGTGTCGAGGAGGCGTTTCTTGGCCTCGTCGTGCGAGCCGTCGGCAGCCTCGGTGAAGGTAGGCTTGGTTTTAACAATTTTGCCGCCGTTGCTGTTGTATCTCAGATTCAAGTCCTCCTTGGTGGTGTAGAGGTAATTGTCGAGGAAGTTGTTGCCGATGATGCTTTGGAGTTGCGTGATGCCGTCTTCGATGGTGAAGTTTTTGGCCTCGTCGTTGCGGTCGTACTTATACACGAACTGCAAGTGGGGCTTGCCGCTGAGTTCCACGTACCTTACCACAATCTTGTTGAGGTCCTGGTTGCCGAGTACCCTCTTGGTGAGCAACAGTTTTACGTAAGTGCGTTTCTTGATTGCGGAACGCAACTTGTCGATGAACTCCGTTAAGGCTTTGTCCATAGTGTCTTTTATTATAGGTTTTTTTACGATTTTGTTTTGTAATTATTTTAATACTTACTTGCAAAAATCACGCCGAGCCCATCCGAGTGACAAAATGTCAGTAGCGGAGGAATCGGTCGCTCATTTCGTTCCAAATTTAAGAAGAATTTTCAACTCGCCAATTTTTTTCGGCGTTTTTTTTTGATTATTAACAATTTTTTTTCTTATCGTGTTGATAATGAGCATTGTATATAAAAAACAAATTTTATTGTCTCACAGAGTGTATTTCGGTGTGCAATTTGCATATAAAAATGCGGCAAGTATCACCTTATAATAATAGTAATCCCCGATGGGAAGATATGTACATAGGTTAATGATAATCGTCTTGGCGTTGTTCGGCGTGCTTTTGGCGCCGCAGGATGCTCTGTGCCAGCGCAAGCGCGACCGCAGCAAGGACAAGGAAAACGATTCGTTGAAGCAGATTGTTGTCGATTACACCCTGTCTGACTCCGACAAGGAGAGGGTGCAGTCGGGCATCAAACTTGCCAATTATTATCTAAATGAAAACGACGTCCAATGTGTGGAGCAGGCCAACGCCACCATCAAAATCGCCACAAAGAGCAAGATGAACACGGAGGTGGGCGAGTTGTACGGCATTATTGGCAGTTATTATTATAATAACAAAAACTACAAGAAGGCAGCCACAGCGTGGGAATCGGGGTATTCGATACTCAAAAAGAACAATCTCGCGATACCGAGGGCGCAGATTTGCTATCAGCTCGGACAGTGTCATCAAAAGCTCAAAAACAACCGTAAGGCGCGCAATTATTACGACGAGGCGATGACCCTCGCCAAAAAACTCGGCGACAGGGAGCTTATGCACACCCTCACGCGCTCGCTCTGCGACATCATGCTATCCGACAAGAATTACAAGATGGCATACGAGTATTTGAACGCCTATTTCCAGGAAGAAAAAAATAAGCTCGGCAATCAAAACGCCAAACTTCGCGACCTCAATGAGGAGCAGGAGCAAATAATTGAGCAGAAGGACTCCACGATTCAGGAGGTTGTCAATCAAAATTATCAACTCGAGATGCAACGGCAGCAGCTCAAATATGATTCGGCTAAACTAGAATTTGTAAGAAGACAGCAGGAGGATTCTATCGAGAGGGTCAACATTGTGTATGCCTCGCTCAAGGAGAAAGACGAGTTCAATAAGAAGATGAGGGTGTTCCTGATTATTGTGATAGTGCTGATTGCTGGTGTCATTGTATTGATACTCCGCAACAACCGCCAGAAGAAGCGTGCCAATACCATCCTCCAGGAGAAAAACCACATGATAAGCTCGCAAAACGAGGAAATCCAGCGTCAGAACGAGGAAATCAGCAAAAACCTCGAGGAAATCGCCGTCAAAAACAAGGACATCACCGACAGCCTCAATTACGCCGGCACGATACAGAAGGCGATGCTCCGCGATTTTGAGAAGCATCGTACCTTGATGAGCGATTACTTCATATTCTATGCTCCGAAGGACATCGTGTCTGGCGACTTCTATTGGGCTTACAAGGTGGACAGCAAGTTTGTCTTTACTGTGGGCGACTGCACGGGTCACAGCGTACCGGGCGCGTTCATGAGTATGCTCGGCATCGCGTTGCTCAATCAGATAGTGGCGCAGCAGCATATATTGCAGGCGTCGCAGATACTCGAACAGATGCGTATCATGGTGAAGCAATATCTCGGTCAGACAGGTCTCGACGAGAGCGAGGCTCCCAAGGACGGCATGGATATGGCTCTGTGCGTATGGGATTTGGACAGCAACAATTGCAACTTCGCCGGGGCTTACAATCCGATGATAATGGTGCGTCGTGGCGAATTGAAGGTGTTTGCGGCGGTGAAGTCGCCTGTGGGCATACACATGAGGGAGCTACCTTTTGAAGACCAATACGTCGATTTGCAGAAGGGCGACAGGCTCTTCCTCTTTTCCGACGGGTATTCCGACCAGTTTAGCTCCGTGCGTCACGACAAGTTTAAGATGTCGAGGTTCAGGCAGTTGCTGCTCGAATCGAGCCGTCTGCCGATGTCGGATCAGCGCAACAAACTCGTTGATAACTACTATGCATGGAAGGGAGATTTCATACAGATAGACGATGTGTGTGTGCTCGGTGTAGAAATTTGAAAAATTTTTACCAAAAAAATCGTTTTTTATTCGGTTTTTTTGCGAAATCCTATTATATTTGCATCGTGAAAGGAAATCCTAATTCGATTCCTACACAGTGCTTAGTAAAATATTAAAGAACAACGCTATAACTATGGAAAATATACACATAGCCGGTTCACATGACGGATATTTTGTTCCGACGGTTGATTTCAACTATCAGAATGGCATTTGCGACATATCCGGGGAATCCTTCTTGGAGGAGACCAATGTCTTTTATGCCCCGCTGATTTCGTGGATCAGAGAGTATGTCAAGACAGGCCTGCCGTTGATTTTCAACTGCAAGCTAACGTATTTTAATACAAGCTCCACAAAGAGCCTTCTCGACATCTTCAAGATTCTCAAGAAATATGAGCTTGATGGTGGACAGGTGACCGTCAATTGGTATTATGACAACGAAGACCTCGACCTAGAAGAGGCCATCCAGGATTATATTACCGATACCGGGCTGAAAATCAATATGATAAACTTCTAAAGCGGCTGCATCGCCTTATATCGCAGCCGCCTACCATGGGTTGCCATACCGCGCATCATTTATAAAGGTGGTGTCGCTGAGGGTGAGCAGGAATGCCTTGACGGCTTTCAGGTCGGCGTCCGAGAGGTGCGAGCCTCCGTGGTTGGCGTTGATGGAAAGCGGGTCGATGTATGGCGAGCGTTTGAGGCCGTTGTTGTAAAATTCCAGCACCTCGTCAAGCGTCTTGAACCTGCCGTCGTGCATATAAGGCCCTGTAAGTTCGATGTTGCGGAGCGTCGGCACGCGGTACTTGCCACGGTCGCGAGGGTTTCCCGTAACGTAATACCTATCTTTTTCACCTTCAAAGTCGGTGTCCTTGGCGTTGTTCATAAACATATTGGTAGTCCATAGCGGCAATGCCGGGCTGCCGTGGCAATGAAAACAATCCGCCTCCTCGCTCGTAAAGAGCATCAATCCGCGCATCTCCTGTTGCGTGAGCTGAACTTCGCCGTTCATAAAACGATCGAATTTTGAATTGAACGACACCAACGACCTCACAAACTGAGCTATAGCCTTGCTAATGAGGTCGATATTAATTTCCGTAGTGCCAAACGCACGATAAAACATTTCCCTGTACCTTGCATCCGATTTTATGAGTTTGACGGCGTCCTTGACGTTGCCGTCCATCTCGTGCGGCGCGGTGATTGCCATCGGGACGGTGCTTTCGATGTTGCCCTCTTGTACGTATCCATTCCAAAAGTAGCCCGAATTGTTCCAGACAAGGTTGATGAAAGGCAGCATTACGTGCGGGGTTTTTTGTCCTGAATTGCCAATTGGTCTGCCGTCTTCAAATATTTCTGTGCCGCACTCGAAGGCGTGCTCCTGCTTGTGGCACGTGGCGCAACTCATCGGGCGTTCTGGGTCGCCAGAGAG
>JAFXMJ010000398.1 GCA_017530465.1 Bacteroidales bacterium | reverse complement strand
GGAAAAGAGACAAGAATCAACCAAATTGTATCTTTAATCGACAATTCGCAAGCATTGAAAGCCGCGTCGCAAGTAAACGCCGAACGCATTGCTAATCATTTGGTTAAATACAACTTTTTGCTTGCCGCTGCCACATATTTTGCCACAGGAAATTTCACAAAAGCAATGTCAACTTTGCTTGTGGATTATTCGTGCGCAATGAAACTATCAGCCCCAATCTGCGTGCTTTCGGCAATGAGAGACAGCGCACAAAACGGCATTATTGTAAAAGGCGGAAAATTCTTAGAACTTATATCCGAAGTTGACACCTTTGTTTTTGACAAAACGGGAACGCTAACTGAGGCAACGCCAAAGGTTTCGCGCATTATTCCATTGGGCGGACGCAATGAAAACGAGGTATTAAAAATGGCGGCTTGTTTGGAAGAACATTTTCCGCACTCTTTGGCTCGTGCTGTGGTGTTGGAAGCCCAAAACCGAAACCTCATTCACGAAGAGGAACATACCAAAGTGGAATACGTTTTGGCTCACGGAGTTGCATCGTCAATCAACGGCAAAAAACTCCGAATTGGTTCGGCACATTTTATCTTTGATGACGAAAAAATTCCGCTCACCGACGAGGCACAGCATTACATCGACGAACTTGGCGAAACAGGCGATTCTATCCTCTATTTTTCTGAGGGCGAGGAACTTGCGGGACTTATTGCCATAAAAGATTTCATCCGTCAAGATTCGGTAGAAGCCATAAAACTTTTGAAACAGGCGGGCGTTAAAAACATTGTGATGATAACCGGCGACGGCGAAAAAACGGCTCAGGCTGTGGCTCGCGAGGCAGGCATTACAGAATTTTATGCGCAAACTCTTCCTGATCAGAAAGTTGCATACGTAAAACAAATGAAATCCGAGGGACGCACCGTGGCTATGGTTGGCGACGGCATCAACGACGCACCCGCACTTTCAGCCGCCGACATTGGCATTGCAATGGGCAAAGCGTCATCTATTGCAGGTCAGACCGCCGACATTATGCTACCCGACGACGGACTTTCGTCATTGCCAAAACTTATGAAAATTGGCCGAAATCTAAAACGCAGAATCAAAGGCAATAACGATGCAATTATTGGCGTTAATTCAATGTTGATACTCGGTGGATTGGCAAACGTTATTTCGCCATCGCTCGCCGCGTTGCTGCACAACGCATCCACCGTGGCAATCAGTATGAGCGCAATGAGGAGGATTGACTGATGGAAGCCATTTTAACAGCACTTTTGATACCATTTGCCGGCACGGTTTTGGGGTCGGCATTTGTATTTTTTATGAAAAAAGATATGCCCGAACTTTTCCAAAAAATCTTACTTGGATTTGCTTCGGGCGTAATGGTGGCGGCGTCGGTGTGGTCGTTGCTGATTCCGGCAATTGATATGGGCAACATCACGCCCGTGGTGATTGGATTTTTGGGCGGATTTGCGTTCCTCTTGCTCATCGACTACATCACGCCGCACATTCACCCAAAAGGTGGACACGAGGGTCCGCAGAGCCATCTTTCACGCACCACTATGTTGGCGTTGGCGGTAACGATTCACAATTTTCCCGAGGGAATGGCTGTGGGCGTGGCAATTGCGGGCGCGGTAACGTCAGATTTCAGCACGGCGGGCGCGTTGGCATTGTCGTTAGGCATTGCTATTCAGAACATTCCAGAAGGCGCAATAATTTCGATGCCCCTCCGCAGCGCAGGCAACAGCCGTTGGAAAGCATTTTTGGTGGGCAGTCTCAGCGGCATTGTAGAGCCAATCGGCGGTGCATTGGTACTTTTGTTAGCCTCGGCAGCCACAGCCACAATGCCCTATCTCCTACCCTTTGCCGCCGGCGCAATGCTCTACGTGGTTGTAGAAGAACTCATCCCCGAAGCCTCCCAAGGCGAACACTCCAACGTGGCAACAATCGGATTTGCAATCGGTTTTGCAATGGTGATGGTGCTGGATGTGGTGATGGGGTGAGGATTATTGACTCCAATGTCCCAACGCCGAGCCATATAAATACATGTACCCAAACGTAAGATACGCGCCGAAGCACGAGGCAAACAAGAAATAATTATACCCATCCGCCTGTTTCAAGAAAAACGCGAGAATTAGTGGAATCAATAATACAGCCAGACCGAAAACCCATGCTGTTGAATATGAATGTAGTATGCTAATTATCCATAATATTGCGCATACAATAGAAGAGATATAAAACATTATGTCCCAATGTTTGTAATAAGACAAAATACCCGCCGCAGGCAACAGCAAGAACACGATGTATACAAGAATGTATAATACAATTTCCATAATTGTTAATATTTAGTAGATTAATATGTTGGCGACAAAGATAAGGAAAAAAATATATATCAATATAGATTATTCAAAAAAAAATAAATTGGGGAAAAACGAAATAATCAATAAAGATTAGCAAATAATAGGTAGTATCAATCAAAAAAAAATCCCCATTTTAAGTGATTGCAGAGGTTGTTTCGGCTGCATACTTTTGCGGCGTAAAAAATGACAAATGTAAACACAATGAAAAAGATTATTACTACAAGCCTTATTATTGCGGCTTTGTTTGTTGGCTGCAATAGTTCATCAAATCAAAACCAAAACAACAAAGATTGCTGCAAGGGCGTTTATTCGCCCAAAACTCTCTTAGATTCAGCCGAATACCTTG